>CAMDYM010000053.1 GCA_945910425.1 uncultured Candidatus Melainabacteria bacterium
TTTCCTTAATACGAGTTGCTTTACCTGAACGTTCTCTTAAGTAGTATAATTTAGCGCGTTTAACGTCACCGCGTCTAATTACGTTGATTTTGTCGATTCTTGGTGAGTTGATTAAGAATACTCTTTCAACGCCTACGCCTTGGAATACTTTTCTTACTGTAATAGTTTTGTTAAGACCTGAACCGTGCATTTTGATGATTGTACCTTCAAAAGCCTGGATTCTTTCTTTGTTGCCTTCAACGATTTTAACGAAAACTTTTACTGTATCACCGGCATTAAGACTTGGTAATTCTTTGCCTAAATAACTTTTTTCTAATTCATCAATGATTGGGTTATTCATTTTTGCTTTCCTTTATATTTCTAATCTGTACTTAATATGTGTAATTCCTTAATCGGTGTTTGAATAATTTCTTCCACAAAAAAATCCACCGACGCACGTTCGTATCATAAATGTATAATAAATATACTTTTTTTGCAAGCAACAGGGGGGAATGAGTTAATTTTTTGTAATAAAAACCTTTAGGGGGGAAGTTTTATGTTACAATGACCCCATGGGACAGGATTACAAAAAGCTTTTAAATAAAAAAAAGAAAAAGTATTGTGATGTAAATACAATGGGTGTGAATATTGATAAAAACGAGTATTATGAGATTATTTTATCAAATTCTGCACATCCTGAATATACAAAAGGAGGACAAAAAGGTGGAACATAAGACTACAATTGAAATTTCGGGGGGGGTAACTCTTACGGCTTAGCGCGGAGCGCATTTACAAGTCCTGTTATGCTGAACTTGATTCAGCATCTATCAATGCCAATAGAAACCCTAACGGGACAAACTAACATTGATAGATTCCGTGTCGGGGCACGGAATGATTATAAAAAGGGCTTTACTCTTGCAGAGGTTTTAATTACTCTGGGCATAATCGGTGTAGTTGCCGCGATGACTATCCCAAACTTAATGGCAGCACACAAAGCACATAGGCTGCGTGCTCAGTTTTTGAAATCCTATTCAACAGTTCAGCAGGTTTTTAAGCAAATGGAGGCTGATGATGTATCTTTAGATCCTGCAACGTATGGTACCCACGATCAAGGAGGGCTTTTTTATAAAGTATTTATGAATTATCTTAAAGGTGCGACTAAATGTTCTCTTAGTAGTAGTATGAAAAGTTGTTATCCGGGGAGCCCTAATTTTTATAAAGCATATGATGGTAGTAAGGGTAATATTATGTCTTGGTATTTTGATGACGGGCAAATTTTGTTACCTGATGGTACTTTATTATTGTTTGAAAATGCTAACACTCAAAATAATGGTGGAAAAGTTTTTGTGTCTGTAGATTTAAATAATTGGTCGGGTCCTCCAAACAGGGCAGGATTTGATTTGTTTACTTTTGAGTTTTTAGACGGTGAATTAAGAGTTATGGGAGATAGAGGAACTACATATCCTGCGGAATTGTATTGTGCCCCTAATGGTACACGTGCATATAACGGTATGGGGTGTGCTTACAAGGCTAAAAACGATACCGAGTATTTTAAAAATCTTGTTAAATATATTAAATAACAAATAAGTCGCGACGCG
Source organism: uncultured Candidatus Melainabacteria bacterium (assembly GCA_945910425.1). GTDB lineage: Bacteria > Cyanobacteriota > Vampirovibrionia > Gastranaerophilales > Gastranaerophilaceae > Zag111. The sequence continues at coordinate 1,578 of CAMDYM010000053.1, forward strand.
CAGCGTCGCGACTTCTCAATATCTATGAAATATTTTGTATTTTCAAAAAGTTTGTTGATAATCCTGACATAAGATACGGGATTGAGCCTGTCAGGATTACGTTATCACCTTTTTGCATATCGAGTTCTTTTTTTAGGAAGTTATTCAATTCAACTATTGCTTCTTTATCGCAGCGAATTTCTTCTTCTTCAATCGGTATAGTGTGAACACTGTTAAAAAGTTGCAGAAATCTGCAAATTTTAAAATCCGAACACAACGCATAAATCGGCACGGACGGTCGGCTTTCAGAAATTAATGACGGGGTGTAGCCTGTTGCCGTGAGTGCTATAATTCCTTTAGCGTTTGGAAGGTTTTTTAGAATATCCGAAATCGAAATGGCTATTGAAACAGGAATCGGGTCTTGTGAATTTAGCAATTCTTTCGGAAATTCGTTTTTCTTCATGAATTGTGAAGTATTAATGTTTTTTGCGATACTTTTCATTGTCTGAACCGCTTCAATCGGATATTTTCCTGTTGCTGTTTCACCTGAAAGCATAACAGCATCTGCTCCGTCAATAATTGCGTTTGCAACATCCGAGGTTTCGGCGCGTGTCGGAATCGGGTTTTCTATCATGCTTTCAAGCATTTGGGTTGCGACAATGACAGGCTTTCTTGCGATGTTTGCTTTATTTATTATTGTTTTTTGTGCAATCGGTAATTTTTCTGTTTCAATTTCAATACCTAAATCTCCGCGGGCTACCATTATGCCGTCAGATTGTTCAATGATTTCATCTATATTTTCAAGTGCCTGGGGCTTTTCGATTTTTGAGATAATTCTTATTCTTGCGTTGTTTTTGTTTAGGATGTGTTTTAACTGGATTATATCTTCTTTTGTTCTTACAAATGATAATCCAAGATAATCAACATCATTTTTTATTGCAAAATCAATAAATTCTCTGTCGCGTTTTGTCAGAATTTCAATGCTTCCTGTTCCTCCGGGGATATTTAAGCCTTTGCGCGGTTTGATTGCACCTGAAGTTAAAACTTTTGCATACACAATATTGTTTTCGATTTTTTCGACAATCAGTTGAATTTTTCCGTCATCTATAAGGATTTTTTCGCCATTTGTAACATCTTTTGCTATACCTTCGTAATCAACAGGGATAATTTCGTCTTTATAGTCGTTTCTGTGTTGAAATTTTACGATTTCTCCGGCATGGACTTCTATAGGGGTTTTGAGTGAACCTATTCTGATTTTTGGACCTTGCAAATCAAGCAGTATCGGAATGATTGCATTTTCTTCTTCTTCAATTTTTCTGATTAAATTAATCGTATTTGTGTGGGTTTCAATTGTGTCATGGGATGAGTTGATTCTGAACATTGTAACTCCGGCATGGTAAAGTTTGCGAATCATTTCTTCGTTATATGTTGCAGGACCCAGTGTTGATACGATTTTGGTCGCTGTTATATTTTTCATGTTTTCTCCTTTATTATGGGGTTTTGAGGGGTGTTTACTATTTACATTTTTATTTTATTATATTATAATAAAAACGGTAAAGTTTTACTATAAGAAAAGTGAGGAAGTAAAGATGAAAAAATTATTAGCAGGCTTATTGGTTTGCGGTATGATGTCAGTTAGCGTTGTACCTGCTTTAGCTTACCAAGGCATTGATGATGTTTCCCAAAATTATTGGGCTCAAACTGAAATCGCAAGTGTTGTTAACGACTCTGTTATGACTTTGACAGGTGCTAACTTCAATCCTGAAGGTAAAATGTCAAGAGTTGAGTTCGTTAAAGCTTTATTAAAAGTTTTAGGTAACGATCAATTAGAAATTAAAACAAAAGTTAAATTTTCAGATGTAGCTAAATCTTCTAGTATTTATGCTCCAATTGCTAGATCTCAACAATTAGGTTTGGTTTACGGTTATCCGAACGGTACTTTCCAACCTAACAAATCAGTTTTAAGAGATGAAGCTCAATCTGTTATCAGCCATATCACAATTGATATGCCTGTTGATAATTCTGTAGTTTCTAAGTACTCTGATGCTGCTAAAGTTCCTGCTTGGGCTAAAACAGTTTATGCTAAAACATTATCTTATGGTATTTATGTAAATCACCCTGATGAGAGTGAATTAAGACCAACTGAAGAATTAACAAGAGCTGAAGCTGCTGTATTATTATACAGATTAAGACAAAGATTAGACCTTGTTAAAGCTCAATACAAAAATGTTGAAGAAACAGTTTTAGGTACTGAAACTTTGGCTATGGTTAAAAAAGCTCCAAGCCACGAAGTTACTGTTACTAACTTGAGAAATATTATTAAAGAAGGCAACGTTTTAGAAATCGAATTTAACGAAGCTTTCAAATCTAAATTACACGCAGCAGGCGATGCTGTTACATTTACTAACTCTGAAGATATCGTAACTAAAGAAGGAACAGTATTGTTCCCGGCAGGTTCAATCTTCTCAGGTTCAGTATTAGATATTAAAGACCCGCAATGGTTCAACAAAAACGCTAGAGTTTATGTTCAAATCGATAAAGTAACTACTCCTTGCGGTAAAACTGTTGAATTAAGTGCAAAACCATTCTCTAAAGATTACTCTTTAAAAGAAGGTCCTTGGATGACAGCAGGTAAAGTTGCACTTTACACTGTTGGCGGTGCTGCAGTAGGTACAGGTGCAGGTGTTGGTTTATCATTCATTCCTGACCCTGACAAAGTTGGTACAGGTATCGCTATTGGTGCTCCTGTAGGTTCTGCTGTTGGTTTGATTACAGGTTTTGTAACTCCTGGTTTGAACTACAGTGCTAAACAAGGCGAAGAAGTTAAAGTTATCTTAACTAAAGATGCCAGCATTGACAAAGGTTGCAGCAAATTATAATCTATAATTTGTAAGTGATTAAAAATCCGATTCGTAAATCTTACGGGTCGGATTTTTGTGTGTGGGTAAATATTAAACAAAAGTTTTGCTCCATTTGGTTAATACTTTACCCCCATACGGATATGGGAATTCTATTTAAAACTTTTACAATTAAAATGTAAATATTCAATGTAACCAGTTTAACAATAGGAGAACTTATAGTATGAAAAATTTCTTAGCAACAATGTCTTTATTTGCACTTTTAACGATTCCTGCTCAAGGCGCATTTGCCTGGACTTATGATGGATTAGGCAGTTTGAATCCGTTTACGAATTTTGGTCGTAACAGCGCCTGCGGATGCCAAAAACCGAAACTTACAAAATGTGAAAAATTACACGGTGTTAAAATTAAGAAAAATACACCAACCGGTTGTGCAGCCCCTGTTGAGTATATAAAAATTGTTCCGATGCAAAATAACTGCCAAGGCTGCCGCCGTGCTTTCTAGGGGTAAATTAGCTGCTAACAGCCTTGTTTTTTGATAATCAAATGTGTTCTTTCCCTCTCCACTTGCGGGGAGGGTTAGGGAGAGGGGGCAAGTTTTACTTCCTTGTACAGGTTGCAGCCAAAAGAGAAGGGGGCGGTTGCTTTGCAACCGCCCCCTTCTTGTTTATTAAAATTCTATATTTTTTAATGTATGGAAAATTTTATCCGTAATTTCTTGAATATATTCCTGACTTACAAGTCCGTTTATTACGGCATCTGAGATTTGGTATGCAGGTCTGATATATTTTTGTGCTGTTTTATTAACATCAGCGAACTGCATATCGGCAGCTTCTCCTGTTTTGCCGCGTTCTGCCGCGCGTTTGTACCAACGTTCTTTTATTACTTCAAGCGGAGTGAATACGTAAACTTTTACGTCCATAATGTCACGTACATCTTCATTTAACACATATAAGCCTTCTGTTAAGATAACTTTTGCAGGCTTTTTTTCATCTCCGTCAGGATCAGATTCGCAGGTAACAAAGTTATAGCGCGGGGATTTTATTGTTAAACCTTCTTTTAATGCTGTAAGGTGGTTTTTCATAAGGTTTAAATCTATAACATCAGGGGTGTCAAAGCTGAATCCTGTTTTAAATAAAGCTTCATAACTTCCTGCTTCGCGTAATTCTTTTGAGGTGTCTTTATAATAATCATCGCAGCGGATTACGGTATAAATTCCCTGATTTTTATCTTTTATGCAGGCTTTTATTGTGTTATCGACAAAAACAGTTTTACCTGATGCGCTTTCTCCTGTAATCCCGATTAGGAAAGTTTGTTTTTTTTCTTGGACAACTTTTCTTGCAATATTTAGGATTAAATTATCGGAAATCTTTAAAAATAGTGGTTGTTCCTGTTTGCTGTCTTCTTCCAAAATCTTTTTTAAACTGTCGACGATATTTGAAATTATTTCCATATCTCGTCGGTTTGAATAATAGTTATAGCTGGTTAGTTCAAAATCCTTTAACATTATACTTCCTCATTTGCAAATATGGTAATATTTTACTTGAAAATTTTTTAAAGCTCCACAAAAGATGAAATTTTGTAACAAAAAGTTTATGATTATTAAAGTTTTTATTAACTTGTGCCGATATATACTTTGTGAAGATAATTAAGGAGTATAATTTATGTACAATGATGAGATTTTTGACAGAGCCTTAAACGAAGCAAAAGCAGAAAGCTACAGAGAGCTAAAATCAGAAGTTAAAACAGTGGAAGCTGTTATTGAAAGATTATTAACACAACTTTTAGAATGCTCTTCAGCTATTTCAGAACGCGACTTTAATGTTTGCGGAGTTTAATAATTAATTTGTTCAAGCGCAGTTTAGGGTTTAAACTGCGCTCAAACGGGATATATTTGGGAGATTGATTATTATTTGCGAATTATCAATCAAGGGTTTATATTTTATAATCAAAAATAATTAAAAATACCTTATTGGTATGCCTTTTACTTTCTTTCTAAAATTAATTTCCCCTGTATTATAATAAAGTAATTTTATTAACGGAAATTGCGTGATTGTAAACAAATGTAAACGCCGAAGTTTTTAACTTCGGCGTTTAATATATCTTGTGGTAACGGTTGTTTAGCCTATTGCACTGAATCCTGCTTGTTCGAACGGATTAGCATACATATAACCTGATCTTGCGATATTTTGAGCCATTGATTCGTATACTGCTTGGTTTTGTGCTTGTTGTTGAGCCAGTAATTCTTGTTGTTCTTGTTCGGCTTTCTTTTCAGAGTGAGATTTACCTGTGAACAGACCACCGATTAAAGAACCGCCAATCCAACCGATTGCAGATCCGATAGGTCCGAATGCTGAACCGATAGCTGCGCCGATTGCACCTGCACCAAGTTTTGTACCTTCTTTAGCGATTTCTTTAACACCGCCGACAATGCCTTCATCTTTAAATGCACTGAAAATTGTTGGAAGTGAGCAAGCTGCTATTAATAAGTTACCAACACCAGGGATAGCTTTAGATGCACCTTTTAATGCTCCGCCAATTTTACCTAAAAATGCGCTTTTACCTGCGATGCTTGCAGCTCTGCCGCCTAGTTTCCAACCTCTTGCAACAGCGCTTGGAACGGCTTTTACTCCTGCCCAGATACCTTTGAATACGCCGCCTGCTCCGGCTGCTTCTAATGCTTTACCGCCTGTTTTTAAGCCGTTAATTAAGGCTGTTTTTCCTGTTCCGGTTTTTAAACCTGTATGAACACCTTTTACTAATGCTTTTGCTCCGTTTTCTGTAAATAACAATGTCGGAGTTGCTTTTAAACCTCTTAATGCGTAAGAACCTAATCTTGCAATTTGTGCTACCATACTTTACCACCTTTTTTAAATACTAATTTCTAACCTTACATATTTATAAAAAAAAATACCCCCGCCAAATTGCATGATTTTTGATAAATGTTAAGAAATATTAATCGCAAAGGAAATAAGGAAAAAGGGAATAAGTTCGTTACCTTTTAATTAATCCCCTCCACTCCGAGGGAGGGGAATTGAAGGGGAGGGGGCAAATCAGCATTGATAGATTCCGGATCAGGTCCGGAATGACAGTAAAAAGAAATATCATCTTATACAAAAGAAAAAACCACTTGGGATAAGTGGTTGGGAAAAGTTACGAAAATTAATTGTAGGGAAAAATAAATATGATTATATGTTTGTTTTGCTTTATCCGTTAAATGTTTTGAATGAGTTTTCAACATTTTTCTTTAATACGCTTTGAACTGCTTCAATTTCTGTTTGAATTGCGTTGTGTTCTGATTCAAGTCTGTTTAATCTTAAATCAATTTGTTTATCTTGGTTTTCAAGATTATCCATTGCTTTTTGGTAAGTTTGTTCTGCGATTGCGATTTCGGATTTATCTTCTTTTTCTGTGATTGATTCATCATCATCAAGTGTTGTTCCGATAAATTTCTTTTCTGTTGTTGAGTAGTATGATAATACAAGGTTGCCTGCTTTTAGTTGTTTTACAAACCATTGCGGGTCTTTTAGGTTTGTTGATGCTTTTTCATTTGTTGTATTATATTTTTCTTCAACTGTTGTATAACTTTTTGTTCTCATTTCGTTAAAGATATTTTTGTAATGGTTAACGATTTGGGGATCATAGGTTAAATTATCAGCAGAATGTGCGTTTTGATTATTGTAGTAAGCTTCTGTAATTGCTAAAGCGTAATCGTATAATTCTCTTTGAGCTGTTGTTGAACCTTCAAAGTTTAGAGGTGTGCTTGTAACTGTTACATCGTGAGTGAAACCTGTTTCTGATGAATAGTTAGTTCCGTTAAATTCTAAGTGGTTTTTAGATGATTCAAAAACTTTAGCATCACTATTAGCTGTCAAATCTGCATATAATGCGTCATATTCTGTTAGTTCTCCGTCTTCATCCGTAAAATCTGTGAAGGTGAATTTTTTAGATTCTGTGTTATAAGAAACATTTTCTAATTCGTGGAAATCATCGCCAACTTGGAAGCCGCAGGTAATGATTCCTGTCATAGCGTCTTTTTTAGCTGTAATAAGGTAATTATCTTTATAATAACCGTCAGCATCTTTGTTTAATTGAATTTCTTCGCCGTTTAAACCAGTTGTGTATGCTGTATTATATGTTGCATAACCGTTGTATGATGTATCATCAAAAGCGGTGTATCCGAAATTTAAAATATGTTTGCCGTCGATATCATCAATACTTTGACCGACAGAAGCCAGATATTTATCCCAAGCGTCGTGAATTTTTTCTTCGGTGTCTACATCGTTAATGTTTAAATCTGATTGAGTGTATCCACCGTCGATTTTTGTTAAAAACTTATTAAAATCACCGTTGCCGTACGCAAAAGCTTGAGCAATAGCATTTGAAACCAAAATCTTACCTGTGTTATCTTTAACGATATATTGTTTACCGCAAGCAACTGTGTTGCAGCCTGTCATTTGGTTATAAGAAACATCTGCGTAATTTGCCTGGGTTCCGTTGTAACCTGTTAAGACCTGATATTTTGTTTTATTCAGGGCTTCAAGATATTGGTCGTTAATCATTTGAGAATTATCAGAAAGGCGTTGTTTAGAATAAGCTAAGTTCTGCTGAGTAACTTCGTTGTCAGACAGACGGGCTGTTAGGCATAAAAATCTTGCTTGTGAAGCTGACATTCCCATTGTTTAGCTGTTCCTTTCAATAATTTCGTAATCTTATTCTTAGTTACGGCATAATTGTTCGGAAACTTTAGAAAATTGATTGGATTTGTAACAATTCGTAATAATTTGTTTTATTTACCCCTCTGCAAAATATAATCTCAGGTAAAAACAGGCAACGTGTTGGATTGAATCTATTCTAATCCATTGTCTTGTGGCTTTAAATCGTATTCCGCCTTTTGATTTTTCGGGATTTTTGTGTGCGTAGTTGTTGTTGTCATTTATCGCTAAAACCATTTGAGATTGAGCCGCTTTTCGGCAAGCTTCAAGGATTTCTTGCGCAAGTCCTGTTTTTTTTAGTTTTTTTGCAAGATAATACGCACCAATCAGACCTTCTGCGCGCGCACCGTCAGGATAATAGTGATCGCCGTGAGTATAATAATTTCCGCCTTCGTAGTCAATGTATGGTGAATCATCTTTTTTATACATTTTGTTCATCATTGTTTTGGCGTCATTAAATACGAAATTTATATAATTATCTTTTCTAAATTCAGGATTTGTTGCCCATTCTTCTATTGCTTGCATTAACCAGCCGTCTGAAGGGAGCGCGGTAAACAGGTCTGCATAAATTTTTGGTCTTTCATCGACAAGCCAGTCAAGGGCGATTTTACTTTTTTCTATTACTTTTTTAACAAGTTCATTATCGTTTTCAAAATAGTTTGCAAAAAGTGCCAAGCCTAAGAGTGCTTCCCCCGGGTAATAGAATGAAAATAATTGTCTGCGTTCTTCATCTGTTAAATTTATTAGCGGCTGCCCGTTTTGAATATTCGGGTGGATGTAATATCCGTACATTTCTCCGCTTTCGCTTATTCTGGATAATAGGTGTCTGATGTATTTTTTTAAGATTTCATCATAACTTTTGTCGCCTGTTTCTGTTCGGTATTTCATTATTGCCGCTGTGATAAGCCCTGTTCCGCCAAGCTTTGACTTTTTATTAATAAATACGTAGGCGCAATCTTCGTTGTTAACTTTATGTTCTTTTGTTATTGAAATTATATAGTCGATTGCTTTTTTCGCGCTTGTTAAATATTTTTTATCGCCTGTAAGTTGGTAGGCTCTAATTAGTGCGGTTATTGTGCCGCAGTGTCTTAAATCGTTATAATACAGGTTATCTTCTTTTCTTGTCGGGTGTTCATGGTCTTTATAATTATCTTCTTTAGGGTCGTAATAGTATAAAAACTTTCCGTTCTCCTGCTGATTTTTGTAAATCCATTCTATTCCGTCAAGTGCTATATTTTTTATTGCTTCAGGGGAATATTTGTTTAAAATGTTGCCTCTGTATAGTGGTATAATTTCATCTTTATAGGTTACAAACGCACGGCTTTTTATTATGGAACATTCGTACGGCAGGCTTTCTAACAGTTCAATTCTTTCAGGTATTGAATTTGTTATATCTTTAATCCTTGTCTTTTTTATTATTGAATTAAGTGCCTGATTTAGTGATAATTGGCTTTGAATATAGCTTTCTGTCGGCATATAAACGTGCAATTTGTTTTCAAACAATAATTTTATACCTGTGATTCCCGGCTCATATCGGTTTGGCGTAAATATGTCTGTTTCAATATCTTCAATTTTTGTCGGAAACTCTTCTGTAATATATTCAATCATAATACGGCATTTTTCGTTATTCACAACGGAAAAGTTTTTAAAATTCGGATTTTTGCGGATTTGTTCAATATTTCGGTTTATTGTATCTGTGAGGTTTTCTCTTAACGAACCCCAGCGAAGAAGTTTTTCGCCTGCTTGAAACAGGGTCAGATATAAAAAAGTTAACTTTTTGTCAAAATCTAAAATCCCGTCAAGGTTTAAGTCTTTTGTCGTGATTTTTTCGCCTGTTATCAGGGCTTGGCGAATCCTTTTTGCCAATTCATTAACCGGTGAAAAGTCCCGTTCAAAGTATTCGCGTATCTTATTGTTTACTGTCGAAAAATCCATATATAAACCTCCAACGAACCTAATTATATAATATAACAAATATTAACAATCGTAACAATTTTGCCAGAAATAAATCGGTATGTTAATTTGTATAAGAAAGGAACCGTTTATTTATGAAGAATATTGTAATATACACATGTAAGAAGTCTTCTGCAATTGCTGATGCCGTTGCTTGTATTGAAGATGCTAATGTAAGACTTGAGGACGCTGAGAAAATAAAAGATTATGAAACACTTAATCCGGGAGTTATCGTTATTGAAGATGTTCCGAATATTAAAGATGTTTTGATGGTTACAAAGTTTAAATTCCCGATTCTTTTTATCGGTGAAACTTTCAAAGGCTGTACAGTTAGAGCTGTTGCTTTTGATTATATAAAAACCCCTGTTGATAATCAGGAATTGGTTGTTCGTGTTAAAAATATGCTTAAAATCAGAGAGTTAAGAGATAAAATGAAAACTCTTTCTACTACTGATGAATTAACAGGACTTCATAACAGAAGATATTTATTGGAACGTATGGAACAGGAAATTTCCCGTGCAAAACGTTATACAACACCGTTGTCTGTTTTATTATTTGACCTTGATTTCTTTAAGGTTGTAAATGATATTTACGGTTACGAGTGGGGTGATGTTTTATTACGTTCGATTGCTGATAAATTAAAACAACTTATCAGAAAAGAAGATATTTTAACCCGTTACGGCGATGAAGAATTTATCGTTGTTCTCCCAAATACTTCAGAAGATAACGCATTTTTATTTGCGGAAAGATTTCGTAAGGATATTGAAAAAATGGAATTCATCCCTGCAGGAGAAGAAGAACGTCATCCGATTACAATCTCAGGCGGAATTTCTACATTCCCTTGCTTACCTGATACCGAAGAAGATGCAAATACAATTATCCGTTACGCTGAACACGCTTTATATAATGCTAAAAAACGCGGGAAAAATAAGATTGTTCAATTCTCTCAATTAAACTTGGGTGAAGGGTAGGGGGAAAATCCTGATTTTGTCATTCTGAACTTGATTCAGAATCTATAAATTTTATAGATATCCTGAAAACGGATATAAAAAAGATCCTTTCTGAACACTTACATAGTGTAAATCTGGTTAATAGGCGGTAACATCACTACCGCCTTTTTTATTATTGTTTTTTCTCTCTTGAAACCCCATACCCAAATAATGCAAAATCATATTTTATCGGGTCTTCGGGACAGAATTTCTTTAAGTTTTCTGTCAGTTCAATTACTGCTTTAAAATCATTTGCATTGCGCTTTAGTAATCCCATTTCTCGTGAAATTCTTCCAACATGAACATCTAACGGAATATATAATTCCGACGGTTTCATAAATTTCCAGATTCCGACATCAACCGTACTTTTTCGAACCATCCAACGAAGATACATACACATTCTCTTCATTGC
>CAMDYM010000054.1 GCA_945910425.1 uncultured Candidatus Melainabacteria bacterium
CGGATTTTGAAAATCTGTCCTGAAGACCCAAAAATTACCTCTTGAGAAGCAATATACCCCGGCATCCTGACAGAATGAATTTGGATATCAGAATAAGATGTTCCGCCGCGAGAACCCTCTATGGTTTCAGTTTCAGGGCAATTTCCTTTTTTAAATGTCTCTTTTGCCTCTGACATCATCAGCGCGGTTTTTATTGCAGTACCGGATGGGGCATCTTTTTTCTGATTATGGTGAAGTTCAATAATTTCAGCATTATCAAAATATTTTGCAGCCATTTTTGAAAACATCATCATTAAAACCGCACCTGTTGAAAAATTCGGAGCGATCAGACAACCTGTATTATTCTTTTTAGACAGTTGTTTTAATTCTTCAATTTCAGAATCTTTCAAACCTGTTGTTCCAATAACGGTTTTAATAGAGTTATACAAGCAATATTTAGCGTTTTCAAATATAGATTTTGGCTGGGTAAAATCAACTAAAACATCTATATCAACGGCTTTTTTAGCTTCTTCAATGGTTCTAAACGCTTCACCTTGAATATCAATTTTTGCAACAAGCTCCATTGTTGAATCATTTTCAACAGCTTCGCAAACTTCTCTGCCCATTTTTCCATATGCGCCGCATACTGCTACTTTTATCATTTAAAACTCTCCTTAGTAATCTTCTACTGCTGAATCTTCATCATCTTTTAATGAAGACAAATCATCCTTATACACCGTATCAAACTCAGCAGGCATCATATCATCATCCGGCCAAACCGTATCATTATCATATCTTGCAGAACTTAAGTTTTCCGCAGCGGTTAAATCAGAACTTGTTAAAACGGTTTCAGATAGAACAGTTCCCGCCATATCGCAATCAGTGAAGTTACAATATGTCATTTCAGCATAACTGCAATCAGCGCCTGTTAATATACTTTCAGTAAAATCACATTCTGTCACAACAGCCCTTGTAAAATCAACAGCAGTTAAGTCTGCACCGTAAAAGTTTACTAATGACAAATGACAATCTGAAAAAGAACTTGAGTTCAAGTCTACATCCGTGAAATCAACTTCTTTTATTATCATATTTGAAAAATCTACTTCGCTTAAATCAACATCATCTCTGTCTTTTTTCCATTCATTAAATTTTTCGGGGTTGGTTTCAATCAAAGATAATAATTCTTCTTTTGTATAATCTAACATTCTTATCTCCTTAAATATATATTTATTATTTGTTGATTAAGTCATTTTCCATAGCTGTTAAAATCGCCTGGGTACGACTTTTTACGTTTAATTTTCTAAAAATACTTTGCATATGAGCTTTTACGGTAATCGTACTCACATAAAGCTCTTTTGCGATAGAACTGTTATTAAGCCCCTTCGCAACTAATAATAAAACATCTTTTTCCCTTGGCGTCAAGTGGTTTTTAAAGGTTTTTTGATTATTTGTAACATTAGAGGTTAACGAACCTATAGCAAACCTTTTAGAACGGCGCAACACCGCTTCTATTCTTGCCAGAAGATTTTGTAAATTAAACGGCTTGGCAATATAATCATCGGCGCCGAGGTTTAGTCCGAAAACCATTTTGCGAACATCATTTTCTACCGTTAAATATATAACGGGAATATCTCCATACAGATACGATTTTCTAATAGATTTTAAAGTTTCCCAACCGTCTGATTCAGGCAATAAAATTTCTAATAAAACAATATCGAATTTCTCACCGGATTCAAGGTAAGCTAAAGCCTGTTTGCCGTCATTGGCGACTTTAACTTCATAACCGTACGAGGGCAAGGCTTGCGCTAATTGCTCAGCATTATTATCAACTAACAGAATTTTTCTTGAATCAGCCATAAAAAGCCTGTTCCCTTATACAATTTTGTACTTTAAAGCTTTTAATGCCGCTTGCAATCTGTCATCAACTTCAAGTTTTTGCAAGATATTAGCAACATGCGCTTTAGTTGTATTAACACTTATAACAAGCTGCTGCGCAATTTCCATGTTACTGTGCCCTTCGGTCATAAGTTTAAGGATTTGAGCTTCACGTGCGGTTAAATCATAATCCTTATAGTTAGCCTCAGGAACCCCGACAGAAGCATTTGCACCTGCTTTTAAAACAATATGCGCAATACTTGGGTCAAACCACGCTGCCCCATCGGCTACTGATTGTACAACCTGAACAAGTCTTTGAAGATTAATTTCTTTTGAACAGTATGCGTTAGCTCCCGCTTTTAAGCTGTTTAAAACCTCTTTTTCATCATTGTGAGAAGTTAAAATAATTACCTTAACTTCAGAGTTTAATGCCCGAATTGCCTGCGTTGCATCAATTCCGTTCATATTAGGCAACCCTAAATCCATAATTACAATATCAACAGAATTATTTTTAAACACCTCTATTGCGTCTTCCGCGCTTGAAGCTTCATAAATTGAGTCGATATAATCAACATCTTCAAATGTTGTTTTTAATCCGAATCTTGTTAACTCATGGTCTTCTACAATCAATAAATTTTTCTTCATATATTCAATTCCTCTTTTGCTAAGCTGTAATCAGGATTTAGGTTCAAGCATTTTTCAAAATTTGAATTGGCATCAGATGTCAAGCCTTTATTTTTCAAAACAAGCCCCAGATAATAATAATACCTGTAATCATTTTCATCAATATATTTTGCAACTCCAAGGTAGGATAACGCCTGCTCATAAGATTCTTTCGCAATCTCAAGTCTTGCTAAATCTATCCAGCCGTCTTTAAAATTCGGATTTATCGCAATTGTTTTTTTAAGATAAGCTTCCTCTCTGTCTTTTTCCAAAAGCGCCATTTGATAATATGCTTCATAAGATTTTGAGCTGACTTTTAAGACTTTTGAATAAATATCTTTAGCTTTTTTCACATTGCCTGTAGTTTTATACACATGCGCAAGTCTTATTTCCGCGCTGTGTGTATTATCTTTTGACATCGCACGCTTAAAATAGGTTTCAGCAAGCTTATAATCCTTACCGCGCAAAGCAATATCACCAAGAACAATCAAAGCTTCCGAATTAGCAGGTTCAATATCTACAGCCTTAAGAGCATAATCCTGAGCTTTTTCAAACTCTTTCATATCATAATAAACCTTAGCGTTAAGCGCATAAACATCTTTATTAATATTTTTCTTTCCGCTGATAGATGTTTGCAACACTCTTAAAGCTTTATTCAATTCGTTTTTGTCATAATAATAATAAGCAAGGTGGTACTTTTTCAGGTAATCGTTTTTTGCAGCTTTATAAAGAATATACTGACCTGAAGAGTGAAGTTCTTTATCAAAAATTACGGTATTGATATCGTCGGAATTAAGCGCATTTAAATATTTTACCCCATCCTGCGGTTTATTTGATTGTGAATAAATCTCAGCTTTTAGCCTTTTATAGTTAAGATTTTTAGGATTTTTTGAAATCGCATCCTCAATAGATTTTTCAGCTTGTTTTATATCGCCGTTTTTCATACTGCCAAAAGCGACAAGATAATTCGCATAATCAGAATCCGTTAGCAATGAAACCTGTTTTTTCAACTCGCTTGTTGCTTCAACACTTTGATCGTTATACATAATGTTTGAATAAACTTCAGCCAGATACATTTGATCCTTATGAGTAAGCGGAAAATTCGGGAAGTAATAGTTTTTCACATCTTCTTCAATAAGTTCTGAAACATTATTATCCTGAATTTTTGACATTGAAAGCTCAGCCAGCGAGAAAAAGCCAATAGACGCCATTTCCTGGGTTAATCTCATATATACATAATCATTTGGGACAATATTTTCAATCAACATCTTAAAATCACGATAAGAAGAGCGCACATTTGACTGCATAAACTTATCCATAGCGATTGTATACTGGTTTTTGATAGCATTACGAGTCAAAGAACCGCGTTTTAATTCAAACGACGGCTGATTAACAACCTGCTGATAAGAAGTTGAATTGCTTTCTAACGGGTTAACAGGTTTCAACCCGCCGATATCTATTGCTAAAACCGAGTTACAAGACATTGAGGCAAGACATATTGAAATAATTAAACCTTTTTTCATTATTGAACCTCCCCGTCAAAATTTCCCGTATAATAGCAATTGAATAAATCCCAAACTTGTTTTGAATCCTCATCAGGAGCTTCTGCCCTGCCAAAGTTATAAATATCAAGCAAATTAAACTTACTCAATAATATATCATCTGCCTGCTTAATCTTACCGTTAGATTCGGATAGAAATACTCTGATAATTTTGTTAACGGGGATTGCCAAAAACACATCAACTAAATTCTTTTCAAAATGCGAACCTGCACCTTTTAACAAGATATCAATAACATTAATTATAGGCATTTTATCACGGTAGTGACGTTTAGAAGTTATGGCATCAAACACGTCAGCTACGGCTAAAATTCTTCCTCCCAAAGTTATTTCTTCGCCCTTAAGGTGTCTGTAATACCCCGTTCCGTCCCATTTCTCGTGGTGAGAGCAAGCCATTTCCGTAATTATTCTAAAATCTGATGACATATAAATCTTATTCAGGATATTATGTGTAATTCTTACGTGTTCCTGAATATGTTTATATTCTTCATCCGTCAGTTTTCCGTCTTTTTGCAATACAGAATCTCTTATCCCGATTTTACCGATATCATGAAGTGTTGCAGCCTTTTCCAAAAGCCCAATTTCTTTTGAATCCATACCGATTTCATGAGCCAAAAGCGTTGAATACTGACGGACACGAGCAGAATGACCTGCCGTAATCTTATCGCGGGCATCAATTGATGTTGCAAGTGTGTTTATAAAGCTTTCAAATAAAAGTTTTTGTTCATGATACATTTGCAATTGTTTATCAAATAACTGAGCATTTTCTAAAGCAATACTTGCACTTCCTCCGATTGCGATAAGTAAATCTTCATCATTTTTTGTAAATACTCCGTCAATTTTATTGATAACCTGCAAAGCACCCATAATTTCGCGGTTATTGTTAATAATCGGCATACATAAAATTGTTTTTGTACGATATCCCGTTTCTTTATCGACTTCAGGGTTAAATCTCGGGTCTTCATAGGCTTCTGTTATATTTATGGTTTCGCCTGTTGTTGCGACATAACCGGCTAAGCCTTTATCTGCCGGGAATCTTATTTCCTGACTTGAATCTAAACCGAGTGCAACTTTTGACCACAATTCATTTGTATCTTTATCAAGTAAAAACACCGTACATCTGTCTGCTTGGATTGCGTTTTTTGTTTCCTCGGCAATTACTCTTAACAACTCGTCAATATCACTAACAGCAGTGATTGAACGGCTGATTTTTACAAGCGAAATCAACGGATCGCTTTTGGTCGGAAGTGAATAATCCATGCCGTTTTGTAATTGCCTAATTCTTGTATTTATAAAATCCGCAGTGCAATATTTATCTTCTTCTGATGCTAGTTTTAAAGCATTATTATAATGAATTAATGCAACATCTTTATTATTTTCGGAAAAATTAATACTTCCTGCAACAAATTCATTAATCAAAAGTGCAGAATCACTCCCCGAGCGTTTTGCCATATAAGTTCCGTCATTTAATAACGCCATTGAAGCTTCATAAGTATTTTTATCTTCCGAATAATTCAAAAAAGCTATCAAACTAAGACATATAGAAATCCCTTCAACTGAATTAATTTCCTTAAAAAGATTATAAGCATTTTCAACAAAAGGTCTTGCACTCTCATAATCCTTTTCGCCGATAAAAGCCATACCTTTGCGAATTATATTTTCAGCCTCTTCTATATTTTTCAATATCTCAGTCATAATTCTACCTTTTTATACATTGTACAATATTTTTCCAATTAATACAAAGGTTTTACAAAATAATTTACCTGTATGATGAAAAGGCTCGAATAACGATATAAAATTACTAATGATAGAACAATTATAGGAAATAAAAAATGGCTGATACGTTAAAAACCTTAAAATGCCCTGCTTGCGGCAAAGAAATGGAAAAAGTTTTTATCCCCTCAGAAGGCATTAACCTTGATATTTGTACTCAAGGATGCGGCGGAATTTATTTTGATAACAGAGAATTTCAATCATTTGATGAAAAAAATGAAGATATTTCCGAGATTTTAAAAAAACTTGAAGGAAAAACCTTTGAAAAAGTTAATACCACAATGGACAGATTTTGCCCGAACTGCGGAAATAAAATGGTTAAAAACCATTCAAGCATCCGCCAAACAATAGAAGTTGACGAATGCTACAATTGTGGCGGAAAATTCTTAGATAATGACGAACTTGTAAAAATAAGAGAAGAATACGACACCGAAGAAGAACGAAGCGAAGACGCTTTTCAATATCTGTATAAACAAGTCGGCTTAGAACTGGCAGAACAAGACCAAAGATACTCTGAAATAAGTACCCGCAGAACCTTTGTCAGAAGCTTATTCAATAAACTGACAGGACTATAATAAATTTCTCATAACAAACTCAAGCTCCGAACCGTAATATCCGTTATTAAGCAGTTTGTAAAAGCGGTAACAGGTGTTTGGAGCTAGGTTTTGAACGGTTTTAATATCTAAATATAACCCTTCAATAAATCTTGCAAAAAGTTCCGTCGGTCTTGCATAATATTTTTCAAGACGATTAATTCTTGAAGAGACTCTTGACTGCTTTTTCTGAAACGAACGTAACCTTATATATGCCACGAACTCAGGTGGCATATCACAAAAATCCCTTTCTATGTTATCAATCGTCAATAATTCGGTTTTTTGAGTCCAAAAGCCCGATTTTAAACAAACCCTGTCACTTTTTAACAGATATTTTGCCTTAGAATGTTTGATATATCGTTCAAATTCTTTAAACTTTTTTGAGCGCATAAACTTCGGATATCTTTTTTTTATAATCTCTTCCTGCGCTAAAATATTACTTTTTACGGATTTTTTATAATTATAAAGCTTCTCGCATTTTGAATGCGAATCCACAAAATTTGTTACTTTCAAAAGCTCTTCACGATAAACCGCGACATCACTGTCATCAAACAACACCTCTAAACTTCCGCCATTTCTTACAATTGAAGGTTCAAGGCAATAATGAACATAATGAGCAAATTCATGTAAAAGTGTCGGCATAACCCGTGATTTTGAGATATTACTAGAAACATCAATACGGTTCTTCATAAAAATACCCTGATGACCACGGGCTTTTGTTGTCGTATGAACATCTAAGCCGATTTCTCTTAAATATTTTATTAACTCCTTAACGTTATCGTCCATAAACAAATTATAATATAAAAAGGGCGCGTCGGGGAACTCCCGACGCGCCCTTTAATTTTTATGCTTCACGTTCAAATTGGTCTTTACCTACTGAGCATAAAGGACATGTGTAATCATCAGGTAAATCTTCAAATTTCACATTATCGTTTTCTGCAGGATCATAAACATAACCGCAAACTGTGCATACCCATTTTTCCATAGTTAATTGTTTTCCTTTCTCTTTTTACAGTCACTGCATATACCATGAAACACAATATCATGGTTTTCAATATCAAATCCCGTAGCCACACGGGTATTTTTTACCAAATCAGGCGCAACATCAGAAGATACATCAAAAACCTTTTTACACACATTACAAATAAAATGATAATGCTCATGCGTATTATGGTCAAAGTGCGCTGATGATTCAAGTCCGTCAATTTTTTTAATCATGCCGGCTTCTGCTAATTGGTTTAAATTCCGATACAAAGTAGTAATCCCGATATTTGGATTTTCACGATTAAGAATCTCTAACAGAGTTTCGGCTGTCGGATGAACAGCGTTATACGTTAATGTATCAAGGATTTTTTCTCTTTGCTTGGAATAATTCATAGTCTACCTAAAATGATAACTATTATCATTTTATCCGATTAAGCTAAAAAGTCAATCAAATAAATCTGCCTCCCAAAATTTACAGAATTATTTTTTTGCAACAAATTCCTGATGCATTTTTTCAATCATTTGAAGAGTTTCTTCTTCGCTGTGTTTAGAAGCATATTCATCGATAGCTTTATTTAATTCAGCAGCTAAAACAGGATTTTTCTCTAAAAATTTCATATCGCTTTCTAAAGAATCCGAAGCAACAAGTGATTTACCTAAAGTTGCACCGGGCATTTTCCCTAAATCTTTAATCTCGCTAGCCCCTTCAGAAGGTGCAGATACTTCTGACGGCATTGGATTTTCTGAAGGAACTTTTTGAATGCCTTTAAAGTTTACACTATTCATTTTGTTGTTGTTAATTTCTCTCATAGTATCACCTTACTTTCAGAAAATTATATGTTTTTCTCTAACGTCATGTATTAATTGGTTTTTAGTTAGAAAACACCTAAATAATATTTTTTGCTACTTTTGTTCAAAAAAAATTACAAAAATTTACATGTAGAATTAATCAATAATTTTTCATGTTATTATGTATTATATAACATAAAAGGGTTTAATGCAAATATGAATGTAAAAAAAATCGCAAAAAATTTATGGTGGGCTCTAACATCTTTTCAAACAATCAACAATTTGCCTGATGCTGTAATTTTCACAGACAAAGAAGGTTGTATAACAAGGTTTAATAAAAAAGCCCGTGAGGTATTCGAATTGTCTGATGCTGATGATGCTCCGTTGGTTTACTTTGACACTATCGTAAAAGACGGTATGGATAATGTTAAGAAATCTTTAAAAAACAACAAACCCGTACTTTCAACCGCAACTATTCCTGCAAGGGAATTTTATGTTGAATTAAACGCATCAAAAAGCGGTTTGGGTTATTGTGTTAATCTTCGTGATATGACAAAACTTACAGATGAAATAGTTAACGAAGATAAAATTATGCGATTTAACAGCGAAAAAAACGCAATGCTATCTAAACTTGAAGGCGATATCAAATCACCTTTAACGTCTATCAGCGGGTTTGCACAAGGTTTACTGGACGGACTCGGCGGTAATTTAACCGAAAAACAGGCAAAATACGTTAAGATAATTAACTCAAACTCAGAAGACTTATACAATTTTATGGATAAATTGCTTGAATTTTCTTACGCAGAATCTTCAATTTACGAATCCGAATTTCACAAATTTGATATTGTTGAAGCTTTAAAATCAGTTATTAAAGACTGCGAAAATGATTTAAATGCTAAAAAACTAACTTTTGATTTTGATTACGACAAAATAGAAAAACGTAATGTATATACCGATTCAAATGCAGTAAAACGCGCATTCAAAAACATTTTAGAAACAGCAATCTCAATGACTGAAACAGGCTATATTACGGTTAAACTCTCAACTCCTGATGAATTAACTTCAATTAAATACAATATTAACCCAGAAAATGCAAAATCATATTTGCAAATAACAATACGAGATACAGGTGTAGGAATACAAGAAGAAGATATGAAATACTTATGCGAACCTTACGCTCAGTTAGAAAAAGGCAAAAAGAATTTCTTAAGAGCACTAAAACTGGGTTCAGCAAGTATTTTAGTAAAAAGAGCAAACGGATTAATCAATATAACTTCTGAAATAATGAAGGGAACAAAATTTGAAATAATCCTGCCTATAGAAAAGGTTTAAGATGAGCAGCGTTACAATTAAAAATGTAAAAAAAACATACGATAACAACAAAACCGTAATAAATAACGTTAATCTTGAGATAAAAGATAAAGAATTTGTAGTTCTTGTCGGAGCATCAGGCTGTGGAAAATCAACACTTTTAAGAATGATTGCAGGTTTAGAAGACATCACATCAGGCGAAATCTTAATCGGTGATAAGGTAGTCAACAATGTTGCGCCAAAAGACAGAGATATCGCATTTGTATTCCAAAGTTATGCATTATACCCGCATATGAGTGTAAGAGAAAATATTGCATTTGGTTTAAAAATGCGCAAAACACCAAAAGCCGTAATTGAAGAAAAAGTAAAACAAGCCGCTGAAATTCTTAACCTGACCGAATACTTAGACCGCAAGCCAAAACAACTTTCAGGCGGACAAAGACAACGGGTAGCACTCGGAAGAGCAATAGTTCGAAATCCGAAAGTTTTCTTGATGGATGAACCATTGTCAAATCTTGATGCAAAATTACGGGTTCAAATGCGTTCGGAGATTAAAAAACTTCACGAAAGACTTCAAACAACATTTATATACGTAACCCATGACCAAACAGAAGCACTTACTATGGGTGACAGAATAGTTGTCCTTAATAATGGTGATATTCAGCAGGTAGACACACCCGACAACATCTACAATAACCCGAAAAACACTTTTGTTGCGGGTTTTGTCGGCTCACCCCAAATGAATTTCATCAAAGGCAAGGATTTAGGGCTTGACGATAACATACTATACGGAATACGCCCTGAAAAAATGATAAAACCTGACGGAAAAATAAAATTAACGGTCAACGTAGAAATCTCTGAAATGCTGGGAAGCGAAAAGATTGCCTACTTCAACATAGGCGACAGGAAGTGTTCGGCAAAACTCGATTCAGACTTTAATATCGGCAAAACCCTTGATTTATCAATATCTAAAGAAGATTTATATAAGTTCGACACCCAAACAGGCGAGAGAATTTATTAACATGTAACGTTATGTAACAAGTATATACTTTTTATAGCAATTCTCATCTTCATAAATTGTTTATAATAATGTAACGAGGTACAATTAGAATCATGGTCGAGAAAACTGAACAAAACTTAGAAGTAATTGAACGAACAAATGATGAGATGAGAAAAGAAGTTATTGAACAACCTCAGTTTACTCACCAGACAAATCCTATTGCAAGAAAGCTGTTGGACTTTAGCAAAGCTAACAAAACCCACAGATTTTCAGTCAAAGATTTGTTTACACGATAGTTTCGAGTAGCACGGCTTTATGAGGGTCGATACGTACATCAATTTGTACGGTTTGTGAGGAAGCGAAAACTGATTGTATTTCGTTATTTCTTTTTAAATATTTAACAATAAAACATTTATGTTAATGTTGATTTTACCCCCTTTTTGCCATAAATTAAAAGTATGTACGAGATAAAAAAACAAATTTATTTGGATTTATCTAAGAACCAAAAATCAGCATTATGTAACTATCTGCGGGCTTTGGTCAAAAAATCACAAGACCTTACGATTGATGAAATTTGGGATAGTTTTGAAGCTGACGAAAGATATTATATTGAACTCAACTGTTCAAGATTTGAGTTTTTAGCCGAAATCATTGATAATGAAGAGTTTAAATCGGACACAATAAAATACTTAAAAGAATGCAAAAAGTATTACGATTACAAAGAAAAACAACGTCCAATTGTCGAAGCTAACAAAGAATTTGAAAAGAAAAAACGCAAATTCCTGCAAGAAGTTAAAATGTCAAAAGAAGCTCCGACAAAAAAACAGCTTTACTATTATGAAAGATTATGCAAAAAATATAATATCGATAAAAAAGAATTAACATCAAAGCTTGAAGCACGTGATGAGATTGACAAAATAATAACAGAACATAACGATTATTATAAAACTACAAAACAGGAAGAAAAATGCTAATTACAGATATCGTAAAAATCTTAACAGACGCAGGAATTGAACCGCAGGAAGCAAATATTGAAGTTAAACTTTTAATAGAACATTTTGCGGGATATTCGCTTATTGATATAATTACGGGTAAAAAACTAACCGAAGAGAAGCTTAAAATTGTAAAAGAAAAAGCCGAACTCAGAGCAAAAACCCGTCAGCCGATACAGCATATAATAGGTTTAGCGGATTTTATGGGTGAAAAATTTATTGTAAACCCTTCTGTTTTAATTCCGCGCGATGAAACCGAATTTCTTGTAAGAAAAGCTGTTGAAATAATAAATAAAAACGATTTTAAAACCGTTCTTGATATGTGTACAGGTTCCGGGTGTATTGCCTGTATGATTGGAAAACTGACACAAGCACAAGTGGTCGGGGTTGATATTTCAAACGAAGCACTGCATACGGCATTTTCTAATATGGAAAAAATGAAATTATTTAACAAAGCAACATTTAGAAAATCCGATATTTACTCAAAAATTCGTGAAGATGAAACTTTTGATATTATCGTTTCAAACCCGCCATATATCCCACCACAACTAAAAGAAACAATCCAAAAAGAAGTTAGTTTTGACCCTGATTTGGCACTTTACACGCAGGATAATAAAGGGCTTGAGTTTTACGAAAAAATCACCAAAGATGCTCCGAAATTTTTAAATAAAGGCGGATATTTA
>CAMDYM010000055.1 GCA_945910425.1 uncultured Candidatus Melainabacteria bacterium
TTATAATCCTCTGACATACGAATAATATTCGTTATTCTTATAAGATTCCGAGTATTTAACAAGCTCATCTTTTGTCATAAAGCCCATTCGATAAGAAACTTCTTCAAGACAAGCTATCTTAATTCCCTGATTTTCTTCTATTGTTTCCACATATTGCCCTGCCTGTAACAATGACTTATGAGTTCCTGTATCTAACCACGCAAAACCGCGTCCGAACAGTTCAACATTTAATTTACCTTGTTCAAGATAAATCCTATTTAAATCCGTTATTTCTAATTCTCCGCGCGCTGACGGTTTTAAATTCTTTGCATATTCAACTACACTGTTATCATAAAAATACAAACCTGTCACCGCATAATTTGATTTAGGGTTTTGAGGTTTTTCTTCTATAGTTACAGCTTTACCGTTCTTATCAAACGACACAACCCCGAATCTTTCAGGGTCTTTCACATGATACCCGAAAACCGTAGCTTCACACTCTTTTTCAGCATTTTTTACAGCAGTTTTAAGCATTGCACTAAATCCGGGACCGTAAAAAATATTATCGCCTAAAACCAAAGCAACCGAATCATCCCCTATAAATTCTTCGCCTAAAATAAATGCCTGAGCCAACCCGTCGGGACTTGGTTGTTCTTTATAAGAAAATTTCAAGCCAAACTGCTCTCCTGTTCCCAGTAATTTTTCAAAATTCGGTAAATCCTGAGGTGTTGAAATTATTAAAATTTCACGAATTCCTGCAAGCATTAAAACCGAAATCGGGTAATAAATCATCGGTTTATCATAAATCGGCAATAACTGTTTTGAAATACCTATTGTACTCGGGTATAATCTTGTTCCGCTTCCGCCTGCTAATACAATACCTTTCATTATACCGCTACCTCTTGTTTTCTTAGTTCCATATAATCACTTAACGCAGCTTTCCAATCTCTGCAAATCCCGTCATTTTGCATAACACTGTAATGCGGACGTTTCGCAGGTCGAGGAAATTCATCTGTTGCACAAGGTTTAAGATTAACCTCTAATCCGGCTTTAGCAAAAATTTCTTTCGCAAAACCGTACCAGGTTGTTACACCTGAGCCGCAAACATGATATGTTCCAAAATTATTAGTATTTAAAAGTTTTACAATCCCGTTTGATAATTCAACAGTCCAAGTCGGACATCCTATTTGATCATCAACAACCTTTAATTCAGGTTTATCAGATAATGATATCATTGTTTCAACAAAGTTTTTACCGTGGATTCCGTATAACCAGCTTGTGCGGGTAATAAAATACTTTTCACAATATTTTCTGACAGCTTCTTCTCCTTCCCACTTTGTTAGCCCGTAATTATTTACAGGATCAGCTTTATCTGTCGGCAAATACGGCTCGTTTTTCATCCCGTTAAATACATAATCGGTTGAAATATAAACTAAAGTTATATTATTTACCCCACAAACCTTTGCAAGATTTTCAGTACCAGTTGAATTAATAAGTCTTGCGGTTTCTAAATCTTCTTCCGCCTTATCAACATTTGTATATGCTGCACAGTGAACAACAATATCAGGATTTTCTCTATCCAAAACCGTTGCTACATTTTCTAGATTTGTAATATCCATTGTGTCAACATCAGTTCTAACAACAGAATAACCGTTATCCTCCAATATCGGACATAAGTCTTGCCCGAGCATTCCGTTTGCACCTGTTACCAAAACTTTTTTCATTACACAAGACTCGCTTTCTTATTTTCTATATTTTTCATCCAATCTTGATTGTTCAAATACCAGTTAATAGTTATTTTTATACCTTCTTCAAATGTTAAAGATGGTTTCCAGCCAAGTTCCGCGGTAATTTTATCGTTAGAAATAGCATAACGTCTGTCATGACCCAATCTGTCTTCAACATACTTGATTGAAGATTCATCTTTTCCCATAGCATCAAGTATTAAATGAGTAATTTCCATATTGGTTTTTTCGTTGTGTCCGCCAATGTTATAAACTTCACCGACTTTACCTTTATGAAGTACAACATCAATAGCTTCGCAATGGTCATAAACATATAACCAATCACGAACATTTAACCCGTCGCCATACACAGGAACTTTTTCACCTTTTAAAAGTTGTGAAATAAAGAACGGTATAAGTTTTTCAGGATACTGATAAGGTCCGTAATTATTTGAACATCTTGTATTTAAAACAGGTAATTTATATGTTTCAAAGTAAGCTCTAACCAACATATCCGCACTTGCTTTTGAAGCTGAATAAGGGCTGTTTGGAGCAAGAGGAGTTGTTTCATAAAAGTAACCGGTTTTACCTAAAGTTCCGTAAACTTCATCTGTTGAAACCTGTAAATATCTGTCTACACCAAGTTCTTTACTTGCCTGTAACAAATTTAAAGTTCCTTGAACATTTGTTTCAACAAAGATTTCAGGATGCTTAATTGAATTATCAACATGAGATTCTGCTGCAAAGTTTACAACACAATCACATTCTGAAATTAATTCTCTTACAAGATTTCTGTCACAAATATTTCCATGAACAAATGTATAATTCGGATTATCTTTAACATCATTTAAGTTTTCAAGATTACCGCAATAAGTTAAAGCATCCAAATTAATAATTTTATAATCAGGATATTTTTTTAACATATGTCTAACAAAACAACTTCCAATAAAACCCGCACCGCCGGTTACTAAAATTTTCATTATACTAATTCCTCTTTATTTATTTCACATAATTTAGGTTGAACCTTATCTTTATCAGACAAAATTGGCTCAAAGTCAATTTCCCAGTCAATATTAATATCTTTGTCACACCATAAAACGCCTCTGTCAGCCTGTGGAGCGTACTCACCACTTGCTTTATATAATAACTCAACTTCATCGGTTAATGCAACAAAACCATGAGCAAAACCTTCAGGAATAAAGAGCATATGTTTATTATCTTCCGATAATTCTACTTTAACATATTTTCCAAACGTTTTGGAATTTGGTCTGATATCAACAGTTACATCATAAATTCTGCCTTTAGAGCATCTTACAAGCTTTGCTTGTCCGTAAGGTTTTGCCTGATAATGCAAACCTCTTAAAACACCTTTTGTTGATTTAGAATGATTATCCTGATTAAATTCAACATCGATTCCGTTTGCAATAAAATCTGATTTTTTATAACTTTCCATAAAGAACCCGCGATTATCACCAAAAACTTTTGGCTTAACCAAAATTATATCTTTAATACTTTGTCTTTCAAATTCAAATGGCACGATTATACTCCCTTTCTTCTTTTGGTAATCTGAAGTCCTAAAATTGTAATTACTTTATATCTTTTATTTATTGTATTTTTTACTGAAAATATGTATTCCCACGGTTTATATTTTGGCATTTTAATACCTTTATCGTGGACTTTAAATTTTTTGTCTATTTTTGCGTAAAGCTCAACATCTCGTTTTTTAATTTCATCATAAACAGGAGATTTTGAACTTAATGAACCGATATGATAAAGTTCTCCGCAATGTATTTTATAATTTTTCTTTCCGCTGTCGGCACTTTTCTTTAGCAAGAAATTATCACCGCACCAGATTTTTATATTTTCGGGAATTTCGTTAAAATTCTGTTTTCTGCCAAAAATAGCAATACCCCAGTAACCGATGTATAATTCATCTTCCTGATTAGAATAAATACAGTTTGTACAAGGTTCAGGATAGCGAGCTAATTTTTTATCCTGACAGATTACAATAGAATCCCAATCGATACCGACCAAGCCGTTTTGTTCATCTTGAAGAAAACTAAAAATTTCTGAACACAAATTTTCAGGAATTAATATATCATCATTTAAAATCCCTACATAATCATATTTTGATTCGCGCAGACCTAAGTTCCAGGAAGGATTAACAAACAAATTTTCTTCAGGCACAAAAACCCGAACCTTATCAGAATCATAATTAAAACCTTGCAATGAATTATCAATTACAATAACTTCTCCCACAAATGAATCTTTTACAAGTTCATCAATAAGCATAGTTAAAACTTTCTGATTTTTTTGTAATGTCGGAATAACAATTGAGAACAACTTTGTAAATCTCCCTGCTCAGCTAAATAACCTTAATCTTAACTATAATTTACAACCAACAATAACAAAAATAAATAGCTCAAACAGCTCATGTTACATATGTTTATATAAAGAAGAATTTTAATTTTTTATTTATTTTTACCGGTTTTTGATGATATTTAAAACTTGAAGCATCTGATTCTGAAATAATTGAGGTTTCAGGATTTTTCACAAACGCTTTAGATATCTTGACCAAATAATCTCTGTATTTCAGATAATTATCATTATTATAAACAAAACCGTTATCATCCTTAGCCACATTGAACGTAAAATTACCTTCAATATCTTTACCGATAAAGTTCAAAAACGAAATTAAACCTTTAAATCTTTTTTTATCAAATTTCCTTGTAATTAAAATAACAGGAGTACCTAAAGCAATACAAGGCAGCGCGCAATGAATACGTGTAGTAATAACCAATCTGGCTTTAGCATAACGTTTTATAAGACTTTGCGCCTCAGAAAAACAACCTTTTATATCCGAACTTTTAGGATAAATATGAGTTAACTTAAAAAACTCGCAATTTTTATATTTTTCAAGAACAGACTTTAATGCCTTATTAATTTCTTTATTTCTAAACCAATCAATATTATAATCGACAAAATAAACCTTATTTTCTCTTTCTGACTCATCAACCTTAAAAGTTTCGCCTAAAGTCAAAGTCATGCATCCCGAAAAATAAGCCTCAATTCCATGCTCGAGCAAGAAATCTCTGGTTTTATAATCCCTGCACCCGATTGGCTGATGAGCTTTCAAATATTCTAAAGATTCAACAGAGGTATTTTCATAGTTATTTAAATGAAAAGATACAAACAGAGGTCTGATGTTTTGAGAAAAAGACTTGTTCTTTTTCCAAAGATACCACCAGGCATTAAGGAAAATATTAACATTGTCACCTTGATAAGAACTTACAAAATCTCTGTCAATAAAGGTATCACAAGATTTAGGCAAAAACTGGGCAGCAGCAAGTGATTGGATATAATCACCAATATTCATATCTTTTGGGTTGTAATACTCCTTATCTTTTTCATTGTTGTTATATGAATATGTAAGTATTGCACTTTTCGCTTCAACAGAAGTATTTGACACCAATTCAAGATGCTTTAACATCAACTTTTCATCCATCTTTAAATAACCTCCTACAGAGAAATTCTGTCTTAATTCCATGTAATATGTTATTTACTATACGTCAAACTAAGATTTTTATCAATAAAATTACATATAAATAAGTTTAAATTCATCCAAAACATACTTATGATAAATAGCAAGGGAATTTGAAAATGAATTTAAAAAAGAGATTTGGAAAACGAATACAAGAACTACGAAATAAAAAAAATTTAAAACAATCCGAACTTGCCGAACTTGTCGGAATTGCAACCAAAACACAAAGTTGTATTGAAACAGGCAGAAACTTCCCGTCATCCGATCTTATAGAAAAATACGCAAAAGCGTTTAATCTGGATATTGCAGATATTCTTACAATAAATCATATTAACTCGGAGCAAGACCTTTATAAAGATATCAATACATTAATCAGCAAAGCTAATGAAAAAGAAATTGTGATTATACATAAATTTCTAAAGAGTTTATTAAATTAGATTCTACATTTGTAAATTTTTTGTAACACAAATAGCAAAATTTATATTTACAAGCTTTGAAACAAAAAAGAGGCTATTTTTACATGAGAATAAATAACATAGATAATAAAATAAACTTTGGTTACAACAAAGAATTAAACGAAAAAGTTAATAACAAATTAAAGCATGCAAAAGGCAACAAGGAAATTGCCCAGCATCTTCTTGAATTAAACAATATTTGTAATAAAACAGAAGATTTATTGAGAAAAGCCGAAAAAGAAAATAACAGAACGGCATTAGACATATATTCATACCTGTTTGTTAATATGAAACCGGCAATAACAGATGAGCTTAACGACAGATTTCCGATTTTAAAATACCGTGAAACAGAACTTGAAACCTATAACGCAGAAAAGAAAGCAAGAAACCTCGGGGAAGAATACCATTGGCTTGATGAAATCACAGATGAATTGTCAGACAGCGCAATACTTGACGGAGAAATGGTTGACGAGGATTTTGAAAGCAAAACCACCGAAACTACCGCCAGCACAAAGACAGCCTCTCCGACCTCAAAAGCCGCTAATGATAAGTGTCCTGCTTGCTTGGAAGAATTTATTCCAACTCCGGTTTCTCCTGTCGGATTTTCAAGTATCGGCGGAATGAAGGAAGTAAAGGAATTACTTGAAGATAAAATATTATTCCCGTTAAAAAATCCTGAAATGGCAAAATTTGATGAAGTTGAATACGGTAAAAAATATCCTCGCGGAACATTATTTTACGGACCTCCGGGATGCGGTAAGACAACAAGTATTGAAGCCCTAACCGCAGAAGCAGGGTTACCGATGTATAAATTGAAAATTTCAAAAGCCGGTTCAAAATACATAAACGAAAGCTCAAGAAATATTCAAAAAGCTTACGAATACGTATGCGAAGTTGCAGAAAAAACAGAAAAACCCGTACTTTTTGTAATTGATGAACTTGAATCCCTTGCTCCAAAAAGAAACGGAGATTTGGATTCCCAAGAAGATAACAAAATGGTCGGAACCCTTTTGCAAATTATTGAAGAAGCAAGAGGGAAAAATGTTATCGTACTTGCTGCGACAAACTGCTTTGACAAAATCGACGAAGCAATCAGAAGCCGATTTGATGACAAAATATACATAGGACTTCCTGATGCTGATACAAGACGCGGAGTTCTGCAAATTCACTTAAACAGACGTACAAAAGGTCAGGCTTTAGCTCAAAATCCTGAAGAACTTGATAAAGTTGTCGCATTAACAGCTGGTTTTTCTAACCGCGATATCGCAATTCTGACAGATAAAGCCGCACTGATTGCAAGAAGCGACAACAGACGTGACATAATAGCAGATGATTATATTATTCCGGTTAGAGAAAACCAGAATATGAAAATTAAAGAATCTCAATACAAAGATAAACAAACAAGACCGTCTATAGGTTTCGGCAAATAATTCAAAAAAAATATTTTATATCTACATTAAAATATTCAGACATATTATATAAAGTTTCAATAGTAGGTAAATGCTTTCCTCTTTCTATGCAGGAAATATGTTCTCTGGACATTCCAACATATTCTGCTAATTTTCCCTGAGATAATTCTCGGTCTAATCTCAAATATTTCACTTTTTTACCTATAGAGTTTCTAAGCTTCCGTATACCCATATAGGCATTGTGTCATGTAATATATATATTACAGTAAGACCGATATTACAAAAACTACCCCCAAAAGCATGCATATAAAGCGTTTACAAATTTTAATTTTATCTTATAATAAGTTTGAAGAATAGGTTGATGTATTATGGGAATATTTAATTTTAAATCGTTAAATTACAATTCAGTGTTTTTATTTAAATCATTACTTATTAGTCGAAGAGAAAAGAAAAACAGAAGAAAAATTAAATATCTAAGCAAGTATTTATATGCTATAAATAATGAACTTTCATTAGAAACTTCCGATAAATATAATAATCCTATTTGGCAATTATGGTTACAAGGCAAGGAAAATATGCCTCCAATTGTGAAATTTTGTACAGAAAGTATCATTAAACAAAATCCTGACAGAAATATAATTTTAGTTACAAATAAAAATCTATCTGAATATGTTACACTACCCGAACATATTATAAAAAAATATAATAAAGGTATAATTTCTCATACACACTATTCAGATATTATTAGATTATTTCTATTATGTAAATATGGCGGAACTTGGATTGACTCTACGGTATATATGACCGATAAAATGCCAAAATTCATTTTAGAATCTGAATTTTTTGTACCGAAAGATTTAACTGCGAGTTTAATTACCCCCAAAACAACACTGGAACAATTTATCATATTAAATAACAAAATGAACTTTGGAGCTTTCAATAACTCTATAAGTTTTATTCATAGTAAAAGCAACAATGAATTATTAAAAAAATCTTTAAAAATCATTATTGAATATTGGAAATATGAAAATAAACCAATAGATTATTTATTTTTCAGTTACATTTTGACAATGGTTATTTTCAGCAAGGAAGAATATAAAGAAATATTTATAAAAGCACCTTACAAACTGACTACAGTTGAATACGGCTGTTTGCAAGGTTGTTTATATGAACCGTTTAATAAAGAGCTTTTTGAAACAATTAAAACATTAACACCTATACATAAACTTGTTTACAAAAATCAAGATAAAAATATATATAAAGACTCTTTCTTTAATTACTTCATCTCACAATTAGGAAATAAAGAGGATAACACCGATGAAGAAAATCTTCAATGTTTATACAAAAAACAATTATAAAGTTTTTAACCTGTTTGGCATCAAATTCAAGTATGATATGTTTAAAGCCAAAATGAAAAAGTTTAACAAAGGGAATATTGTTAAAAATAAAATAGTTTTCTCAAATTTTAACAAAGGCGGATACGGAGATAATCCGAAATATATTGCCGAAGAAATTTTAAGACAAAACTTAGGTTATGAACTTGTATGGATTGTTAAGGACCCGAAAAAAGATAAAGCCAATTTTCCAAAAGATATCAAGCTGGTAAAATACAATTCCAAAGAAGTATTAAAAGAACTTCAAAGTGCAAAAGTTTGGGTTTCTAATACCAGATTTAACCGTTATATAAAACAAGGATTGGTAAAGAAAAATGAACAAACATATATCCAAACCTGGCATGGTAGTCTTGGAATAAAAAGGATTGAAAAAGATCTTTTTGACACTACCCATTTAAATTATAAAAAATTCTCTCAAATTGATTCACAAATGACCGACTATCTGATTTCACCAAGCAGTTTTGATACTAAAACACTAAGCAGTTGTTTCTGGTTTGATAAAAAATTCTTAGAAATCGGATATCCGAGAAATGATATCTTTTTCCTTGATGAGAAAACAAAATCTGAAAAAATTAAAACAATTAAAGATAAACTAAATATTCCGCATGGTAAAAAAATATTATTATACGCTCCGACATTTAGAGATTCTAAAAAAATTGATGTATATGATATAGATTTAAATCAAGTACAAAAAGCACTAAGTGAAAAAGACAACTGTGAATTTATAAGTCTTGTAAGATTACATCCGCATTTACAAAAGAAATCTACACAAATTACCGAAAAATATCCTGATACAATAAATGTCACAACTTATCCTGACATTCAAGAATTATTACTTATCTCAGACGTTTTGATAACAGATTACTCAAGCTCAATTTTTGACTTTATGTTAATGAAACGACCTGCGTTTTTCTATGCAAAAGATATTAAAGAATACACAAAAGAGCGCGGATTTTATATTGATTTAGAAGAAATGCCGTTTCCTGTTGCATACAATAATGACGATATGGTAAAAAATATTAAAAATTTCAACACTCAAAATTACCAACAAAAACTTGAAGAATTTATGAAAAACAGAATTTGCTATGATAAAGGAGATTCAAGTAAAAAATGTGTTGAGCTTATCAAAGAAAAAATTAAAACACCTTATCAAAAATTCAACGGGAATGAGGCTTTTGAATACCTGAAAAAGTATTTATATGTCTTAGATACCCCAAGCCCTATAACTGAAGCATCAAAATACTCAAATACAATTTGGCAAATGTGGTGGCAGGGTGAAGAGCAAGCTCCTGAACTTGTCAAAAAGTGTTTTGAAAGTGTAAAAAAATATTATCCAAACAATCGCATAATCATTACCGAATCCAATTACAAACAATATGTCGATATCCCGCAATATATTATAGATAAATTTAAAAAAGGAATAATTGGAGCCGCTCAATTTTCAGACATTGTAAGACTGCTTCTCTTAACAAAACATGGCGGAGTGTGGATTGATTCAACATGCCTGTTAACAGCCCCTATTCCGGAAAATATTTTGAATGAAGATGTATTTTATTTTAAAAGCACAACCTGGAGCCAAAATCCAACAGTGCCTACAGAAAGATTACTTGAAAAATTAATAAAAATCCCGACATATTCAGGAGCAATCCACACAGGTTCAAACTGGTTTATCGTAAGCAAACCAAACAATGTACTTTTGACTAACTTAAGTAAAATTATCCTTGAATACTGGAAATATGAAGATATGATGATTGATTACTATATTTTTCACCTTTTCCTGTCTGTAATTATAACCAACAATAACGATTGCAAAGAAAGTTTTGAAAAAATGTACACTCTTTCAAACAGAAATCCGCATTTATTGCAAATGTCACTTGAAGATGAGTTTAATCAGGAATTATTTGAAGATATCAAAAAATATTCGTTTATACATAAATTAAGATATAAAAAAATAAATAAAGCTAAAAAGAATAAAGTCAGTTTTTATAACCAATTAATTTTAAAATAATTCATAAGAAAATTTTTTATTATAAAAAAGATTTAATTAAAAACAAATATGTAAAAGCAACAAAATAGCTAAAATTTCGGCAGATTTAAATGATGAAACTTTTGAAAAAGAGCTTTTAAAAGACTTGACCATGTAAAACAATACTTGCACCTTACGGTTCTTGTCACAACTTAAAAGAATAAAAAGGAACTAACATAAGTTAGTCCCTTTTATTCTCCCCTCATTGTCCTACATTGGAACTTTTGTGCAAGAGTTGCATAGTCAAATTATAAATAAAATTATATTCATTAATAGAAAACTTTAAGAAAATGGCTTAGTTAGAATTTTGCCTAGTAAATTGTTTGCCAATAACCGTTTTTATCTGCACCGATACGTTTTATTAATCCGTTTTCTTGGAGTTTTTTCATATTGGCAATTATGCTTTTCCTCGTAACTCCAACAATCTCAGCAAGCTCTTCTTGAGTTATATTAGGATTGTTTTTTATTGCCGTAATAATTTTCTCTTGATTTACAGTAACCTTTTGAGTAACTTTTACAGTAACCTTTTTCTCTGTTTTTATAATTTCATCAATTGTATTGAGGATAATAGAAAGCATAAATTCTATAAATTTAGTACTATTTGCAGCACTATCACTAACACCAAGAACTTTATAATACTCTTTTTGATTTTCTTTTATCAGTGTTTCTACAGGAAGCCACGCGAAGACTTCTTTCCAGTTTTTTAATATTACGGTTTGCCATAAACGCCCCATTCTTCCGTTCCCATCTTGAAAAGGGTGAATAAACTCAAACTCATAATGAAAAACACAGCTTTTTATAAGCGGATGAGTATCAGATTTTTTAAGCCATTCAAATAAATCTGCCATGAGTTGTGGTACTCTTTTAGCTGGTGGAGCAACGTGAACAACTTTTTCCCCATCAAATATACCGACTCCACCAGTTCTGTATTGTCCACTATTATTAACCAAATCTTGCATCATTAATTTATGAGCTTTTAATAAGTCTTTTTCATTATATGGATTTAGGGTTAAAAGTAAGTCATAGGCGTGAATAGAATTTTTCACTTCCTTTATTTCATTTGGATTACCTAAAACTCTTTTTCCTTCAATAATTGCAGTTATCTGTTCCAAAGTTAAGCTATTATTTTCAATCGCTAATGATGAATGGATTGTTTTTATCCGATTTTCTCTTCTAAGTTGAATATGATAAGGGCTATTTTGAATAGAAGTTATTTTTTTAATTATCTTTGATTATGATAAATTTTAATCAACTAATGACAAACATTTGTCCTTTATATCTAAAGCAGTTTCTTTTGCTTGTTTTTCTTTTATTCCGATGCCCTTTGCGATAGCAAGAATATCCTCTAAACTTGGATTTTTACCTTCGCCATTGATTGTGGTTGCATGTTCACCATTGAAGGATGAGCTATATGTTAAATCATATGCAGGTGAGAGGTGCCACTCTTTCTTATTTTCATCATACAAAAATGAGAAATTCTTTGAATGATCATCTCTGTTGTGCGCAAAAACATTGAAGCACATAAGTCTATATAACTGCTCAATATCCTGATAATTTTTCGTTAATTCGAGAGTCAATTTCATCAAAATATTGTAATCAAGATTCGGCAAGCGATGGCTTGTTTCTAATAGTCCGC
>CAMDYM010000056.1 GCA_945910425.1 uncultured Candidatus Melainabacteria bacterium
ATTTTGCAACTAATATTAATATTGAATCTCTATGTTCTGTTGCTAATTGGAGGAAGGGAGCTAACATTTGTTCATTAGAACCTTGCAATTGTTTGATTTCAATATCTTTTTGCATAATTGAAAACTCTAAAACACCTTTTGCTCTATGTGCTGTAATTTGATTCAAATTGTATAATTTAGTTTTAAAATTAACTAAATTTATTACAATGCTATCAAGATGTTTAGCAAAGAAACTACTATATTCTTCACAATCAAAGCTATTAGCAATATTGTTAATTTCTCTTGTCAGCATATAATTAATTCCGAATTTTGAATCGGTAATTTCTTTTGATACCAAGAACTCTCCTAAATATTTATCAAGGTTTATTAAAGCAAAATATATTTCAGAATATTTGTTATAAATTCTGTTTAAAATTTTATTTTTTTCATAAAAATAAAAAACAGTCGTTGTAATAATTGTTAAAAAAGCACCTGTTAAAACTCCAATGCATATATCATAAATTTTACGGTTTGGACTTAAAAAGAATATTGCAATAAACAAAAGTGCAATAATAATTGAACATATTATAATTATTGTTTTTTGTAATTTCATTCTATATTACCTCAAATCCTATACTAGCCAAATTTTTTCTAATCTCATTCTGCAAGTCATTTGACTTTGCAAACATATCAGAAAGTTCTGAGGTTAAGCGTTTCATTTTATCTTCAAATGGTTCGCCATCGTCGGCTTGTTCTTCGATACCGACATAACGTCCGGGGGTTAAGATGTAGTCTTGTTTTGCGATTTCTTCTGTCGAAACAACTGCACAGAATCCTCTTATATCTTCTAAAGTTCCTTCTTGGAAAGCAGTGAATGTATCAGCAAGCTTCTGAATATCAGCTTCCGTAAAATCCCTGTGCTTCCTATCTACCATATAGCCCATTTTTCGAGCATCAATAAACAGGGTTTTGCCTTTTTGTTTCTTATTCCTTGAAATGAACCACAAAGTCACAGGTATTGTTACGCTATAAAATAACTGGGTTGGAAGCGCCACAATACCCTCAATCAAATCATCTTCAATAATTCTTTTTCTAATCTCTCCTTCACCGCTTGTCTGGCTCGATAAAGCCCCGTTTGCAAGCACAAGCCCGATTTTTCCGTTCGGCGCAAGGTGGTGTATCATGTGCTGAATCCAAGCGAAGTTAGCATTTCCCGCAGGTGGAATCCCATATTTCCAACGCACATCTTCTTGAAGCTTATCCTGCCCCCAATTCGAAAGGTTAAACGGAGGATTTGCCATAATGAAATCAGCTTTCAATGTCGGATGTAAATCATTAAAGAAAGTATCAGCTTGAGAAGGACCGAAATCAGCATCAATCCCTCTGATTGCCATGTTCATTTTTGCCATCTTCCAAGTATCTGCATTGGATTCTTGACCGTAAACAGAGATTTTGTTTCTGTTCCCTCTATGGTTTTCCAAGAATTTTACAGACTGAACAAACATACCACCTGAACCGCAGCAAGGGTCATAGACTCTGCAGTTTTCAAAAGGTTTAAGTATCGAAACAAGGGTTTTAACAATGCTTGACGGCGTATAAAACTCGCCTCCCTTTGTGCCTTCATAAGCCGCAAATTGTGCAATACAATATTCATAAGTTCTTCCAAGCAAGTCCTTGCTTTCTTCTGTATCATCCATTTTCACGTTATTCGTGAACAAGTCCACGACTTCGCCCAAAATCCTTTTATCCAAATCAGGCGAGCCGTAGTTTTTAGGAAGAACTCCTTTGAGTGTTTTATTTTCTTTTTCGATTGCAATCATTGCTTCATCAATAACACGACCGATTTCAGGGGTGTGAGCGGCTTCAGAAATCTTATTCCATCTTGCAGCAACTGGCACAAAGAAAATGTTTTCTGCAAGATAAGCTATTGGATCATTTTCAAATCCGTCTCCTTCAGCTAAGA
This sequence comes from uncultured Candidatus Melainabacteria bacterium, assembly GCA_945910425.1. GTDB lineage: Bacteria > Cyanobacteriota > Vampirovibrionia > Gastranaerophilales > Gastranaerophilaceae > Zag111. The sequence continues at coordinate 1,943 of CAMDYM010000056.1, forward strand.
GTTCTTGGTATTTTTTATCGAAAACGCTTGAGATATAGCGCAAGAAAATCAAACCAACAATAACTTTTCTATATTCAGCAGCGGGAATATGCCCCCACAAAACGCAAGCCGCTTTCCATAACTGTTCTTCAAATCCGATATTCGCATTATTTTTCTTTTCTGCCATACTTACCTCTTTTGATAAAAACCCCTATTCTATTGTTTAAATTTTATCATGAACATAATGTTTTAGGGGGTTATAAACAAAATAGGTCTTTTAATTATTTTTACAAATAAAAATTCCTATACACCTCATCAATATCTTCTTGCTCGATACCGATATAACGTAGGGTGATGGAGGGGGTGGAGTGATTGAAGATTTTCTGCAGCATTACGATATCGTCGTATTGTTGATAGAAATGGTAGCCGAAGGTTTTGCGTAGGGTATGTGTTCCGATTCTGCCCTTAATCCCGACCATTCGGGCGGCTTTATTTATGATTCGGTAAGCCTGGGCTCTATCTAGGCGATAGTGTTTCTGGGTATAAAATAGCGGGATGTTGTCGGGTTTATCTTTTACAAATTCTTCAATTTCAACTTTCAGGTTTTCGTTAATCGGGAATTTCTTATACTTATTGGTTTTCTTTTCTCTCAGTTCTATATAGTCTTTGTCTTTTACGTCTTTGACGTCAAGCGAAAGAATATCAGCAATTCTTAATCCACTATTTATTCCGAAACTGAAAAGCAAAGCGTTGCGTGGTTTCTTTGACAAAACTCTTTTAATATTTTGGATGTCTTCAATGCTTTTTATCGGTTCGACGATGTTCATTTGTACCTCAAGGTTTTGAGCCACAACATTAATTACCTAAAAGACAGCAAAAATAAAGCCTTGCAATAAATTTGAGTACAAGCAACCGGAAGCATCCTAAAATCTCAATCTCAAAAAACACAACATATCATTCCGGAAATGTGTAATTCCCGAGGCAGAATGATACACGCAATTCTAATATTGTGTTTTAATATTTCAAAAATTATACTGCATTTTAGATAATATATTGTCTATATATTGACATTTTGGCAAAAATAGTATAATATATTATCTATGAATAAGTTTATTTTTAACCCAAAAACTCCAAATGATATTGCAAAAGAATTTGTTGAAAAGATTAAGCAGCAGAGAAAAATGCTTAAAATTTCACAAGTTCAACTTGCAACAAAATCAGGGGTTAGTTTGGGTTCTATTAAAAGATTTGAATCAAAACATGAAATTTCACTAAGTTCTATGATAAAAATCCTTATTGCCCTTAATTTAGAAAAAGATTTTGAAAACTTGTTTATGCAAAAGACCTATAATTCTATTGAAGAGGTTATAAATGGACAACTATAGATATTTAAAAGTCTTTTATAATGATATTTTGGTTGGTACGCTTGCTAAAACTCCGGAAAAAGTTGTGGCATTTGAATACGATTCAGACTGGTTGATTAATGGGTTTAGCATATCTCCTTTTAGTTTGCCCCTCATTAAAAAAGTTTTTATCCCAAAATACGAACCTTTTGATGGGTTGTTTGGAGCTTTTAATGATAGCTTACCTGATGGTTGGGGTAGATTACTTGTTGACAGATTGTTTTTAAAAAACAAAATAAATCCCGCTGAAATTAACAATATTAATCGGCTTGCGGTTGTTCAGGAAAGCGGTATGGGGGCTTTAGCATATAAACCCGAACATAAGTTTGAAACAGGAAATGATATTTCGGACTTTGATATTCTCGCTCAAGAATGCTCAAAAATTTTAGAATTACAGAATTCAGACAATTTAGATGAACTTTTTTTCTTAGGCGGTTCGTCAGGCGGTGCAAGGCCGAAGATTTTGACTTCTATAAATAATGAAGATTGGATAATTAAATTCCCTTCATCAACTGACCCTAAAAATATTGGTGAAAAAGAATATCAATATTCGCTATGTGCCAAAGATTGTGGAATTAATATGACAGAAACAAAGCTTTTTCCATCCAAAATTTGTTCTGGTTATTTTGGCATAAAAAGATTTGATCGGGAAAATAATAAAAAAGTGCATATGGTATCAGTAAGCGGATTATTGGAAACAAGCCACAGACTTCCTAATCTTGATTATAATTTATTAATGAAACTGACGCTCGAATTAACAAGAAATTATGAAGATGTTGAACAATTATTCAGATTAATGTGTTTCAACGTATTTGCTCACAATCGTGATGATCATTCAAAGAATTTCTCTTATCTCTATGATAGCAATAAAAAAGAATGGCATTTATCTCCTGCGTATGATTTAACTTATAGTTCTTCATTTAACGGGGAACATGCAACAACAATAAATGGCGAAGGGAAAAATCCATCTTTAGATGATATTTTGACTGTTGCAAAAAATATAGGATTAAATGAAAAATCTGCAAAAGAAATTGCATTAGAAATTCAAACAAAATGTAAAAAATTGTTTGATTAATTTTCTATAAATCTCAATCTGAAAATCTGTTTAATCTCTATTTGACGGTTTCATTACAATGAAATGAGAAATTTTGTTGTCGCATTAGTAAATGCGACCTACATAACTAAAATGAGTAAAAGTTGTAAAATTAAAAAGTTTATAATTTGTTATACAATAAATAATGAAATATTTTAATAAATTATATGGAGGTGTTGCGTGAATAATTTATGGAATAGTAACAATCATGAGGATTGGAAAAAAGCTTTAGATAATTATTATAATGCAGTAATGTCGAATCATGTTGCAATTGAAAAAGAAATGGAACATTTAGATACAACATGCATTGCAAACATGAATGTTGAAGAGTTTTATAATTTTTTATATGACAAATATTTTTATTGGAAATATACGGCTGCAAATAGATTAGCTACTACAAGAATGAATTTAGCAAAATATAAGGCTAATGATCATTTGTATGAATTAGAAAAAATTCATAATGAAATTTTTAATAATGATTTGAATGATATTGAAAAAATGTTACGTTCTGCAAGTTGTATAAAAGGGTTAGGAATTGCAGGTGCTTCTGGTTTATTATCTTTATTGTTTCCAGATAAATTTGGCACAGTAGATCAGTTTATCATAGAATCTTTATTAAAAATTAAAAATTTAAAAGAAAAACCTATAATTGAAAAAATGAATAAAAATAATATTACATTAAAGAATGGCGTAATACTAATTTCAATTTATAGGCAAAAAGCAAATGAATTAAATATAAAGTTCAATACAAATTTTTGGACACCAAGAAAAATCGATATGATATTATAGGCTAATCGATAACCTATTTCCCAAATCTCTTAATATTTTCACTTGTTTTATCTGTTGTATTAACAATGTTGTTCAATAGGGAAACACATTTTGCATTAACCTCAGTTACGTAGGTCGGATTTACTAATCCGACAACAATTTTCCCACCTCTCGGAAATTTTATCCTTTTTCTATCCTTGCAAAAATTCAAACCCTGTCGAAGTTTGAGCCGAAATCAAAACATTGTTTTAGAAAAAAGGATAAATTTAGGGATAAGAAAAGGATAAAAAGGATAATTTTTCTCAAAAACTGGGAATTGGCGAAAATTTAAACAACACCTAAATTATATCCACATTCCCTCATTCAAATTTATCCATCATATTATAACAGGACAATAGTTGTAGGAAAAAAAGATTTCTCCTGGTTTAATATAGAAAGGAGAATCAAATGCGAAAACAAAAACAATTTATGGAAGAACATAGGATGGAACAATTTTGTTTCAGCGGAAAACTTAGAGCAAATTAGTTCTGCACTTGGGGTTCAACCTAAAAATTTGTTTGATTTTGAAGATAGTGATTCTGTAGATAAGTTAGATTATGTTTTTAAAAAATTAGAACATAATTCGACCTTACTTAATAAAATTTATAAAATTATACCTATAATCGAATAAATAATAAAGGCGGGAAAATCTTTGATTTTCCCGCCTTTAAAAAACTTTTAAATCAATACAAATTAAACTAATTTAACTGTAACTGATTTTGGTTTTTGAGTATAAGAGATTTTATCTTCTCTTGATAACCAACCAAGACCCATGTAAGTGAAGTTATCATCTAAATCCATATCTTTTCTTAATTTGTTGATAGTAACTTCGCCTTTATCAGAAAGGTAGTTATAAATTTTACCTGCTGATTCAATAATTTGTGATTGAGTGTCTTTTTGTTCTTTTTTGCTTGATGTAAACATTTATTTGTCCTCCTTTTATGTATAAATTTATAATACTACTATTTTAAAAATAATGGAATATTTATTTTTTGTAATTATTTGAAACTTAGTAATATCGGGCTTTTTGCTGCTTAATATTTCTAAACTTTTCTAAAGTTTAATACAAAAATATAATAAAAAATTCATTATAATGGTGGATTTTTTAGGATAATCTTCAAATTTTATTAAAAAATAAAAAATTTTATCAAAAATTTTTCAAAAATAAAAATGAAAACCTTTATCATATAAGATATCTAAGGGGATATCCAAGTTAAAATTTTATTAAAATTTTGTTGTATAATAAACTTATTATGAATAGAAAAATTATAATTTTTGATTTAGACGGAACTTTATTAAATACATTAGAAGATTTAGCTGATAGTACAAATTTTGCATTAAAATCTTTAGGATATCCTGAACGGTCGGTTGAAGATGTTAGAAATTTTGTAGGTAACGGGGTTGCGAAATTAATTGAACGAGCGATTCCTCAAGGGATTGATAATCCTGATTTTGAAAAATGTTTAAATATTTTTAAAGAAAATTATTCAAAAAATATGTATAATAAAACGGCGCCTTATGAAGGTATTATTGAGATGTTGAAAACCTTAAAAGATAATGGGTGTAAGATTGCTGTTGTGTCTAACAAATTTGATATTGCAGTAAAAGAATTATGTAAAAAATACTTTCCTGATTTAATTGATATTGCAGTTGGTGAAAATGAAGCAAACGGTATAAAAAAGAAACCTGCTCCGGATACTGTATTATCTGTTGTAGAGCAACTTTGTGCTAATATTGATGATTGCATTTATATTGGGGATTCAGAGGTAGATATTATGACTGCAAAAAATTCTAATATGCCATGTATAAGCGTTTTATGGGGGTTTAAGGACATAGAATTTTTAATGGAACATGGTGCCTGTATTATTGTTAAGACCCCTGATGAGATAGTTAAATATTTGGAAAACTAGGTTAGTACACGTGTAGAATTATTATTTTCAGGCTTTTTTGTATTATTCGCGGGAGGAGGGTAATACAAATGTCATCAGCAATAAAAAACATTTATGCACGTCAAATCTTGGATTCTCGCGGAAATCCTACAATAGAAGTTACGGTTGAATTGGGTTGCGGAGCAATCGGGGTTGCGTCAGTACCCTCAGGAGCTTCTACGGGGAAATACGAGGCACTTGAACTTAGAGATAACGAGCCTGAATTTGACGGAAAAAGTGTTTATAAAGCTGTAAAAAATGTTACTGAGGTTATTGCGCCTGTTTTGATTGGGAAAAATGCTTTATTGCAATCAAAAATCGATAAAAGAATGATTGAACTTGACGGAACGGAAGATAAAAGTAAGTTGGGTGCAAATGCGATATTAGGGGTTTCGCTGGCTTGTGCGAAAGCGGGCGCGGCATTTTACAATCTTCCTTTATATAAATATTTAGGCGGAATGAATGCTGTTACGATGCCTGTGCCGATGATGAATGTTTTAAACGGAGGGGTTCATGCTAATAACGGGCTTGAATTTCAGGAGTTTATGATTGCACCGGTTGGTGCGGGACATTTTTCAAGAGCGTTGCAAATGGGTGCTGAAGTGTTTTATACTTTGAGAAAAATCCTTAAAAAACGCGGATTATCTACTGCTGTTGGAGATGAAGGAGGATTTGCTCCTGATTTATGCAGTAATACTGATGCTATTGAACTTATTATTGATGCAATAGAAAAATCAGGTTATACGACAAAACAAATAAAAATTTGTCTTGATGTAGCTTCAAGCGAGTTTTACGAAAACGGGAAATATGTTGTCGGAGGTAACAGGTATTCCGGTTCAGAGTTTGTTGAAGTTTTAGAAAATTTGGTGAAAGAATATCCGATTATTTCGATAGAAGACGGAATGGAACAAGAAGATGTTGACGGGTGGAAATTTCTAACAGAACGTTTAGACAAGAAATGCCAGCTTGTCGGAGATGATTTATTTGTGACAAATGTTGGCAGGTTGGCAACTTATGGAATGAGTCAACATCTTGGTAATTCTATTTTAATAAAATTAAATCAAATAGGTACATTGACAGAAACTTTAGAGTGTATAAATTTTGCAAAAGAAAATAACTATACAACAATAATTTCTCATCGTTCGGGAGAAACGGAGGATACATTTATTGCGGATTTGGCTGTCGGGGTTAATTCGGGTTTAATCAAAACAGGTTCAATGTCGCGTGGTGAGAGAATTGCAAAATATAACAGGCTGTTAAAAATCGAACAGCAAATCGGTTATATAGCAGAGTATGGCGGTGATTATATATTTAACCGTTTTAATTGATTAATTCGCTAAAATTTATTATAATTGTGGTAAAGTCAGTATTGAAAAGGAAATAACTATGATTATAATAATGGAACGCAACGCTACAGAAGAAAATATTCAAACCGTTGTTAATTTGCTTGAACTCCATGAGTTTAAAGTTTTGGTAAAAAAAGGTGATATACATACCGTAATTGACGCGTTAGGCGATAAAACAACGTTATCTCCCGGACGAATTGAAGCCTTAGACGGGGTTAAGCAGATTAAATTTATTCGTGAACCGTTCAGGTTAGCATCTCGCGACAGAAAACCCGAAGATACCGTAATTGAATTTGAGAACGGTGTAAAAATCGGCGGAAATAATCGTCCTGTTTCAATGGTTGGTCCGTGTTCCGTTGAAGAAGATTATGAGGGGCTTTTGGAGGTTGCAGAAGCCGCAAAAGAATTAGGATGTCAATTTCTTCGAGGTGGTGCGTTTAAACCCAGAACTTCCCCGTATGACTTTGACGGGCTTGGTGAAAAAGCGCTTCAATACCTTGCTAAAGCCCGTGAAGCTACAGGATTGCTTGTTGTAACCGAGTTAATGGATTCAGCTGATTTGGATTTGGTTTGTCATTATGCTGATGTTATTCAAATCGGGGCAAGAAATATGCAAAACTTTAAGCTTTTAAAGTCTGTCGGAAAATGTAATAAGCCCGTTATCTTAAAACGTGGTGCGGCAAGTACGATAAGAGAATTTTTACTGGCTGCCGAGCATATTATGTATAACGGAAACGAGCAGGTAATTTTGTGTGAACGAGGTTTGAAAAGTTTTGACAGTGCGTTTACCAGAAATTTACTTGATATTTCGGCAGTTCCTGTTATCAAAAAATATTCGCACTTACCAATAATTGTTGACCCAAGTCACGGTACAGGTCAGCGCTATTTGATTGAACCTATGGCAAAAGCAGGTTTAATTGTCGGGGCTGACGGTGTTATGGTAGAAGTTCATCATAATCCATCTCAAGCGCTTAGTGACGGTAAGCAAAGTCTTTCAATCCCGCAATTTAAAGAAGTGTTTACAAGATTAAATTCGCTGATTGATACGCTGCATCTGGAAAAAAGTTCGACTTTATCCTGCGTTGAATAGCTTTATGTAAATATTTGTTAATGGAACTTTTAAATTATGACAATAATTTTTCTAAAACTTACTTTATAGATATGTGTAGGTAAAAATTTTAGTGTATGAAAGGAAATAGAATTATGTCATTAAATGTAGGTTCAGTTAATGCTTATGCTCCAAATTTTCAAAGTCGTGGAATAAACCCAAGAAAAGATAAAGTTTATATCGATCCTCAAACAGGCGAAAGGACAACTTGGAAACCTGGTATTTATGATCCTGAAGCTCAACAAAGAAATGCTGACAGAAGAGCTAAAGTTGCAAGAGGTTTGTTAGGTTTATCAGCTATTGCAGCTGCCATTGTATTTAGAAAACCAATAGGAAAAGCTGTTGTTGCAGGTGCTAAAAAAGTTGCTGAATTTGCAAAACCAATTATAGAAAAAGGTACTGAATACGCAGGAAAAGCCGTAACTTTTGTGAAAGATCATGCTCAAACTCTTATTGCAAAAGTAGTTAAATTCTTTGGCAAGGGTACATCTGCCGTATCATAAAATTTGTAAAAAGTTAAAACATTAATTGGCGGTTTTTCTTAATTTCTTCTATCTGTTCAAGGTAGTTGGAGTTGGTTAAATCGCCGATTGTTTTGTATAGTTTTAAAATTGAAGTTTGTATATTTTCACTGTTCATTTGTACCATATCATTTGCCATTTCAGTGTTTGACATTGCAAGTCTTGTCATATCACGAAATCCCGATGCTGCCATTTCAAGTGCAAGCGGATTATCCTGTGCGGTTTTAAATATTGCCTGCGCAATTACCATTGGCATGTGTGAAATCAACGCAACAGCTTCATCATGTTTTTCAGGTGTTGTTATAACAGGTTTTGCGCCCAGTTTTTTAATTATCTCAACCAAGGTTTTACTTTCTCCAAAAACAGGTGTAATAACCCATTTTGCATCCTTAAAAAGCCCTTCAAAAGAGTTTTCAAACCCCTTATGTTCTGTTCCAGCCATGGGATGAGATGGTACAAATCTGTAAGGACGTTTCTTTTTACAAACAAAACCCTTAAGCGAACATACATCTGTTACTATTGTTTTTGGAAATAAAATTTCTTCAAGTTTATCTAAAATATCAAGTGTTTTGTTCATAGCGGAACATACAAAAACCAGATTGCAATTTTTTAAAACATCATAACTTTTATAAATATTTTCTCCGCTTTGAGAATTAGATACGGCAATAACATCAAACCCGAGTTTTTTTAAATCCTTAAATATTGACCCGCCGATTAAGCCAAGTCCGATAATTCCGATTTTCATAATTACCCCATAAACGGCGGTAAGGGGAATTGAACCCCTGTTTGGAGAATGAGAATCTCCCGTCCTAACCACTAGACGATACCGCTAAGTATATTGTAATTATAACGCAAAAAATTTTTATGTTAATATTTTATTTATGGATTTTGTGATAAGAAAAATGAATATTGTTGATAAAGCTGAAATTCTTTCTATGATGAGGGAGTTTTATTCTTCTGATGCTGTTTTCACAAACGGATCTGATGAAATTTTTGAAAAAGATTTTAATGCCTGTGTTGATAATAATCCGTATATAGAAGGATATGTTTTTTCTGTTGCTACTTATATTGTGGGTTATGGAATGATTGCAAAAAGTTTTTCTACAGAATTTGGAAAAGCTTGTATTTGGTTTGAAGATTTATATATAAAAAAAGATTTTAGAGGGTTTGGTATAGTTCCTAAATTTATTGAATATATAAAACAAAAATATCCTGAATGTATTTTCCGTCTAGAAGTTGAAGCTGAAAATTCACATGCTGTCCATGTTTATACGAAAAAAGGGTTTAAGCAGCTTCCTTATACTGAAATGGTTGTATATTAGTAAGGTGCAATTTATTGTATCTTACTAAATTTTAAACTTCTTTGAGAATCATGTTTTTGTAAGTTTAGGATTATTATAAGAACTAATTTTTTTCCATAAGACATGTTTTATATTCAAATCATATTTGTTAAATGACACGGAATGATTTTGATTTTCAAATATAATATATTTTGTTTCCAATTGGCATGTTGTTCCTGAACACTCAATTTGTTCGTAAGGGTATTTAGCAAAATGTAATTTAACATACAGAACAAGATTAAATTAACTATGAGATGGAGATGTTTTTTATTAAAAATTTGGGCTTGTTCCTATAATTTGTTTGATGTATAATTTAGTTGTTATGGTACACTATTTTAAAAGTAAGAAGTTGAGGAAGTATAAATTAGTAACAATAGCTATGGTACTTGCTTGTATGAGTGCTAATAATAATGCTTTAGCTGATACAATTAATGTTACAAATGCTTCTGAATTAAAAGCTGCAATAAATTCTGCGACTGCGGCCAATACGATAGTGCTTTCTAATGATATTGATATGTCAGGGATTATGGATTTATCAATTAAAAATAAAAATATTAATATTGACGGCAAGTCACACGGTATATCAAGTTCCAGAAATTTTGCTCTGCTTTTAGACACCAAAACAAATT
>CAMDYM010000057.1 GCA_945910425.1 uncultured Candidatus Melainabacteria bacterium
TGAAAACATATTCAGCAAAACCTCTTGAAGTTGAAAGAAAATGGTATGTAATCGATGCTGAAGGCGAAACATTAGGACGCTTGGCAGTACGTGTTGCAAACATTTTAAGAGGAAAAAATAAACCTGAATACACTCCGCACGTTGATACAGGCGATTTCGTTATTGTAATTAACGCAGCGAAGGTTAAAGTTACAGGTAAAAAAGAAACTGATAAGATTTATTTACACCACACAGGATACCCGGGTGGCTTAAAGAGTGCAAGTTTCAAAGAATTAATGGAAAAAGACCCTAGAATCGTTATTGAACATGCTGTTCGCGGTATGTTACAACACAATACTTTGGGTGCTGAACAATTCAACAAATTGAAAGTTTACGCAGGTGCTGAACATCCGCATGCTGCACAAAAACCAATCGTGTTAGAAAAGGAGGCTAAATAATTATGGCAGATACTGAAATTAAAGCAACAGGCCGTAGAAAAACCTCTATCGCAGTTGTAAAATTGGTAAAAGGCAGCGGCAGAATTTTTGTTAACGGTAAAAAACTTTCTGATTATATCGGAAACAGACCTGCAATTGAAATGTTAGTATACAGACCTTTAGTTTTAACTGAAACTCAAGAAAGGTTTGACGTAAGAGTTAAAGCTGTAGGCGGTGGTGTTGTATCACAATGCGGCGCAATTCGTCACGGTATTTCAAGAGCATTGGTTAAATCAAACGAAGAATTTAAAAATGTTCTAAAACTTGAAGGTTTATTAACTCGTGACCCACGTGTTAAAGAACGTAAAAAATACGGTAGAAAAAGAGCTCGTAAGAGATTCCAATTCTCAAAACGTTAATCTTTTATCAGAATATACGAAAAAAAAGACCGATATTATTATCGGTCTTTTTTTATTAAGCTTTAGATTTATGATTTGTTTTAAGGAGTCCTCTTTGGTTGAGTCCGTCAAGTATTCTAAAGTTTAGAAGATTTCTGTAATCATACATTGCCGGAGTGAATGAAGATAGAGTTCTGTCCTTTGATACTTTTAATTGTTTAGCAAGTTGTTTTGCTTTATTTATGTCTTTAATCAAACCTGTTTTAATTTTGTCAGGTTGGTAAATTGTCCAAGCTGCGTGCGGATAATACGTTGAGCGGCATTCGTTAGTATTTTGGTTTATGAGCATTTCTTTAAACATATCATAATCCATATCATAAAAATCTTGGTCTATATTATATGTCCAAAGTCCTTTCATTTCGTACGGCGCCATTCTTTCGGGCATAATAACTTTTGGGGTCGGTTCATAATCAATTTTCATACGTTCTTCAACATGGCGTTTTGAACCGATACCTACAATATGTATAGAATTACAAAATTCTTCTAAGATACCTAAATCCTCGGCGTATTTTGACATTAAGTCAAGGAATGATGTGACGCCTTTTCCTGTGTCGATGTAATCTGTTATAATCGTTTTTTTACCTGTTTTTTTCATGTGATTAACGATTGTTTGCGGATCCGCTTTAATTCGTTTTAAGTATTTACGGTATGCAGCTTCTTCTTCTTTGGTTGGAGCGAAGTTATCTTTTCTTGTCATTTCGCCTGTAAACAGATCCGGTTGATACCAATATTTTGAGAATGCTACAAATTTATAATCATCAATACCGTCTTTCATCCACAGAGCAGCGTTTAGGAACCATTTTGGACTTCTTCCAAGACAAATTATCGGATGGTCTTTGTATTTTGAATAGATTTTGGCAGTTTTTAAAAATTCATCCATTTGTTGTTCTGATTGCAGGGGCATATCTAAGAAGTTTTTGTCAATCAATTCATTGGTATCAAGCTTTTTATCGTTAAAAAATGTTTTATATCTTTTTCTAAACCGTTTTTTAGTATTTTCGCTCATTGCCATGTATTCTTCATAATCGATATGAGGAACGGTTCTGTTTGGGTCAAAAAATTCTCCAAAGTGAATATTTGCGTTATATGTAAAATTATACGGAAGTTTGGCAAAACTTTCAGTTTTTTGAGGAGTTGACGGCACGGATTGTTTAATAGTCGGTCTTTGTTGATAGTTTGACAGTTGATAAGATTGAAGCTTTTGAATTTGCATAAATTTATCCTTTATTTTTAATTTGTTTTATATAAAAAAACCGCGCAAAACTTTTTTTGCTAAAAAGTTTTGCGCGATACAAAGGTTAAATTTTAAGTATTTTATATTATCATCTTTCCGTTTTCGTATATAAGCTTACCGTCGGCGAAGATTTTACCGCCGTTTTTCATATTCTTGATTAAATCCCAGTGTAAGCCTGAAACGTTTTTCCCTCCTGTTTCAGGGTATGATGCGCCGACAGCCATATGGATTGCTCCGCCGATTTTTTCATCAAAAAGGATGTTGCCTGTAATTTCCTGAATTTCGTCGTTTGTGCCGATTGCAATTTCACCGATTCCGTGAGAACCTTCATCCATATTAATCATAGCGTTTAGAAATTCTTCGCCTTGTTCTGCTTGCGCTTTTACGACAAGTCCGTTTTCTATCCAAAGATGAACTCCGTGGGCACAGTTTCCGCGGTAGTTTTGAGGGTAATCAAAGTAGATTTCCCCGTTGATACCGTCTTCTACAGGAGAGGTGAATACTTCACCGTCAGGGTAGTTGTTTAACCCTGAACAGCTAATCCATTTTCTGCCTTCTACGTTGAATTTTATATCGGTTTTTTCGCCTACAATGTGTAATTCTTTTACTCCATTCAGATAATTTGCCCATTGGGTTTGTTTTTTATCAAGTTCTTTTAATTTTGCTACAGGGTCGTCTAAGTTTAGATAGCAAGAATTAAATAAAAATTCAGAGTATTCATTAAGTGACATTTTGGCTTCTTGAGCTAGAGCGTATGTCGGAACATCAGCAATAACCCATTTTGCTGTACCATCAGCTGAGCGTTTCATAAGCTTTTCTGACAGTTTTTTTGTAGCTTTTCCACGGCGTGCAAGTTTTGTTAAATCCGCGCGAGCCATGTTTTTAGTGTTTAGCGGCGCACCAAGTGAGATGAATTTGTCAACTTTATCATATTCCAATTCTGTTATAGGGTCTATGTAGTCAAGTTGTTCATCTGATGCGTTTTTAAGGAAAATTTCGCCTAAATCTCCTAAAGCTGTTCTGACGATTGGATTTCCTCCACGTTCTAAAACTCTTTTATAGATAGCTTTGACTAATTCTTTAGCTTCAAAGCTTTCAGCTCTAATCATAACTAAATCACCTTTTTGCACATCGGTTGAGTAATCAACTAAAACTTGTGCGTATTTGTCCCAAATTGTTTTTTGCATAATTAGCTCTCTTTCTTTTTGAGAGTATTTTATAATATTAAACGGGAAATGTAAACCCTCACCTGCCCCTTTTTAGTTTGTGCGGAAGCTTATACCTTTACGGTTTCTTTTATTGATATTATTATTTTGTAGTATAATTCTGTTTCTTCTTCTGTGGCATTTTTTATAATTTCCAGAAGTTCGTTTTTAAGGTCTTTAGTAGTTTTTAAGTGTCCGAAATCAAACAAATCTCTAATTTCAACATCAAGAATTTTGGCAATTTTTTCGATATTTTCTTCTTTAGGTAATTGGCATCCGTTTTCGAGTTTGCAGAGGTTGGTTGTTTCCATGCCGATTTTTTCGGCAAGTTGTGATTGAGTAAGTTTGTTACGTTTTCTTAACTCTTTTATTCTAAGTCCTAATAATCTGCTCAAATTCGCCATATATTTAACCTTTCTATTAAAATTAACTCATCTGTTTGGATTAAAAAATGGTACAATATAACAATTACACTTGACAAAATTAGCTCAATATGACAACATGAATATAGAAACTTGTTATTAACCCCCAAGAATTAATCAATAAGTTGGTGTATTATAAGTACTTTTATGAAAAAAGAAAGGATTTTAAGAGTATGACAAAAAGATTCGGTTTTACTTTGGCAGGTGCTACGCACGTAAATTCGCTACAACCTAACGCTAAAGCAGGTTTCACATTAGCTGAAGTTCTTATTACTTTAGGTATCATTGGTGTTGTAGCAGCAATGACAATTCCTACATTGATTGCAAACACAAACGGCGCAAAATTCAGATCACAATTTAAGAAAACAATTTCAACATTAAACCAAGCAGGTTTGATGGCACAAGCACAGTATGACTTTGACTATGCAGGAACAACAGACAAATGTAATGCAGCTCAAGCTGCAGGTTCAGCAGAACACCCTGAATCAGTTATGTCATTCTGTTCTATCTTGAACGGTACATTAACAGGTCAAACTTACCAAGGTGTTGTTACAAATATCAAACGTAGTAATAACGGTACAGAAGAAGCTTATGCTATTAAACAACCTGCAGGTTATGGTAAAGTTTTAACAAAAGCAACAGCAGAAGCTTATTTAGCTTATACATTAGCTGATGGTTCAATCGTAGCTTTCTCTCCTGATGCTGTAGGTTGTGAAGTTCCTGTCGGTACTCAAATTACAGGTGCTTATATCGCTGCAAACCCTAATTGTCTGGGATTTATCGACGTAAACGGTGCAACATTACCTAACAGAGAAGTTTCTTGTACAGCAGTTGGTGATCAAATAGCTAGAAGAGTTGAAGAACCATGTGCAGTTAAGAACGATGCTAACCACATGACAGATATCTTCCCTATCTTCTTCCACGATGCAACTGTTGAACCTGCATCTGCTGCTGCAAAATACGTTTTAACAACAAGTAAATAGGCTTAATACATCAGGTGATACCGAATCACTTGATACGCTTTACATTATCGGACGTGGAATTCACCTTCCGCGTCCTTTCTCTTGTAGTCATGTTGAACTTTACAAAGCAAACCACAATTTTGTCATCCTGAACTGCGGATTTTGGCAAGAGTGGAGCGATAGCGAACTCGTCCTGGCGAGAGCTGCGATGAGCCGGTCGAGCCGACAAAATCCAAGACTGATTCAGGATCTATCTAAGTCAATGAGAACCTCTAACGGGATAAACAAACATTGACAGATTCCGGGTCAAGCCCGGAATGACGGTTAATTTTATGCCTTACCAGTTGTTACGGGTTAAGGTCTGTTTGCCGTTTTTGTCGTAGAGTTTATCCTTGTACCAAACTCCCTGAAATTCCTTATCAGGTCCGAACATATATTGTAAATCCCTTGATACAAAGTAAATTGCACTGCTTAATCTTCCTTTTCTATCGTATTGCATTGAGGTATACGGGAAGTTTGGGTATTCATCAGACATTACATCAGTATAATACATTTTACCAAACGGTGAATAGTAAAACGCCTGACGAGGGTTATTTTTATACTGGATTGCGTAAATCATAAGAGTATCATTCTTATAATAAAAAGCACAGTATTTTGCTTCTTCATCTTCTGTAATTCCGTTATTTACGTAAAAATAGTGGTGTTTAAAGTTTCTGTCTTTCATGTAAGGTTTGAATTTTGTTTTAAATTCTTCCTTATCAAAATAAATTTTGCTTGAATTAGATTCAAAAAGTTTTGTTTTAAACTCTTTGATATATTCTTCTCTTTGATTAGGCGAAATATCAAGCCAATCAAAGGTTACTACAGCCTGAGTCTGAGGTGTAACCTGTTCTTGAACCTGTGGTTTTTGCTCGATTTCAACTATTTCCTCAGGAATTGCGTAACAAACCGAAAATCCTGTTAGTAATGTCAAAGCAAATGTTAACAAAGCCTTTTTTATCATAATATATTTACCCCTTTACCCCTCTTTCAGCATATTATATCCAAGCCGCAGTTTTATAGACATCATATTATCTTCTACGTCCATAAACAAAAGTTTTTCACTCAGGGCGTAATTTTCGGGAGTGATAATTCCGTTAATTTCAAACCCTGTAAAATTATCATTTTCATCACGTTTTGTTTTTGTTGCAAGAGCGTAAATAAATGCAGCCATATCGTGTTTGTCAATCAGGTTATCGCCGCCTGTTAATTCACCATGAGCGGATAGTTTTTTAAACCCGTTTCTTATTTGAACTTTTACCTGTGAAATATATTCAGGCTTATTCATAACATTGTAATGCCCGAATCTGTATTTTAATTGGTACGCTTCATATTGGTGGTAATCAAGCTTACCTGTCAAATTCCCTGTTTCTTTTGCCATAAAAAGCAGATATGATTCTGCTAAGCTTCTGATTTCATCTTTGAAAGTTTTATCAAGCTTGTCCAAATCTTCAGGTGTTTTGTCTTCTTTGCCGGCAAGCGCACGCCAGGATTTTGAAACAACATCAAATGATTCTGCTTTCGGGTTTGTAATCCCGCTTTGCACAACCATATTATTTATAATAAGGGCAAAAGCTTCTCCAAGTTCAGCGTTTCCGCCTGACAGTTCTTTTAATATAGAAGTTCTTTGAAGATTTTGCCCAAAATTGTTCATTAAAAATTTATCCTAACTTATGTCCCAACGTCCGCAAGTTCCGCCCCAACGAGCGATAATGTTGCCTTTAACATCTTTGATTTTTTCAACGTGCTGAAATTCGTTAACGCCTTCAACAATTGTAATAACTTCACAGTTATTAGAGCAGCCCGTGCAAGCACATGTGATTGATGAAAAATGCATATCAGCAACATTCCAGCCTTTGAATTTGGTTGGAGTTTCCGTATATTGATGGTTTTCCATTGCAAGTAGCGCGGCACCGATTGCCCCCATTGTCTGGTGGTTTTCAGGAACTACGATTTTTGTGTTTAAAGCTTCTTCAAACGCTTTAACCATACCTGTATTGGTTGCGACACCGCCTTGGAATGATACTGTCGGAAGAAGTTCTTTACCTAGTGCCAAATTGCTTAAATAATTTCTTACAAGTGCCTGACAAAGACCGTATAGCAAATCTTCTACAGGATAACCAAGCTGTTGTTTGTGGATTAAATCTGATTCGGCAAATACTCCGCATCTGCCTGCAATTCTTGCAGGGTTTGTTGATTTTAGCGCCGTTGCGCCAAATTCTTCAATCGGAACATTTAATCTTTGCGCCTGGTGGTCTAAGAAACTTCCCGTACCTGCCGCGCAAACCGTATTCATCGCAAAATCCGTTACGATACCGTCGCGAAGGATGATAATTTTACTGTCCTGACCGCCGATTTCTAAGATTGTCTGAACGCCCGGAATATTTGTACTTGCGGCAACTGCGTGTGCAGTGATTTCGTTTTTAACAACATCCGCGCCAACCAAAGAACCTGCTAAAGCTCTTCCTGAGCCTGTTGTTCCGACACCTTTAACATCATAATCGGTTATTCTTTTTTCATATAATCTGTTCAATCCTGTTTGGACAGCAAGTACAGGTTTACCTGCCGTTTTTAGCATTACGCTGTCCACATATTTTCCTGTTTCATCAACTAAAGCAAGTTTAGTTGTTACTGATCCTACGTCTATCCCTAAATATACTGTTAAACTCATTTCTTTTTCCTTTACTATAACAGTATAATGATAGCATAAACATTAAGGATTGGACAATATTTATTTAGTGCATAATATCATTTTTGTTAAGTTCACCGACATAATCTATCGGGCTTTGGTTTGGCATACTTTCAAAGCAGTCGGATAACATTTTTTCTATATTCGATATTTTGCAAAGGTTACTTAAATTTTTTATTTTTTGTCCTAAATCAAGTGTAATTCCTTGTTGTACTGCTATTTCCATAAGTGTAAAATCTCCTCGCCTATATATTATATAAACCCGTATTTGGGGTAAAATTTACACTTTTTTAAGTTTTATTAAATATCTACGTTATTTATACTATTAAATTTTTTAAATTTTCCATTATACTTGTATGTATGAGAAAGATTATATTAACAATTTTACTTACATTGGTTATTGCAGGTGTTTATCAGCCTGCTCAAGCATCTTTGATTTCTGATTATTCTTATCGCAGAGAACAGGTTAAAGAATCAAGACAAGATATTAAGGCTATAAAAGAGCTGTTTAAAAAACAGGCGCTTTATGCAAATAAACATGATTCAAAATCCCTTGCAACACTTTATGATGATAAGTATATAAATAATGACGGATTTAATAAAGAAGTTTATTTTAAAAGTATAGAGTCAACCTGGGAAGCTTGCGAAGATTTAACATATTCTACAAAAATTTTATCGATTACTGTTAACGGAGATTACGCAACGGTTGATGTTGAGGAAGCCGCTCACGGAACAGTTATAGAAAAATATGATTACATGCAGATTGCAGGTGAAATTCATTCGTTAGCTGAGGGAATTTATCATTTAACAAAAACTAATGGCAAGTGGTATATTGCAGGTGAAACCTCAATTTCTGATGAGTCTTCTTTATTATACGGAGAAGCAAGGTTTATGAATATAGACCTTCAAGTGCCTGCTCAGGTCGGTTCCGGGGAAGATTATACAACGACTTTAAAAATAGATGCGGATGAAGATAATTTTATTCTCGGTTCTATTGATCATGATATGGTTACATATCCGACAAATCCGCCGAAAAATGAACTTCGTGCAGTTCCGGGGTCAGGTGTTTTAGAACGGATTATTAAAGCTAATTCCGACAACCTGAATGAGTATGCGGTTGCGTCACTTGCCATATCAAAAGTTACACCGATTGGTGGTGATAATTTCAGAATAAAAATGTCAGGACTTGCTTGTATTATGAAAAGAATTAATGTTGTTCCTAAGAATAATTTTATAAAGTTGGAGGACTAAAGTTTTGAATACTTCTGTCGGTAAATATATTTATTTTATACTTTGTTTTATCTTCTGGCTGTTTTTGGCGTTGTTTTCATCAAAGCTTATTGTTGATAATTTAACTTCAGGGCATCATTATTCAAATTTGGTGTTTAGTCTTCATTATGTGAAAAACAGCGGTGCAGCTTTTAGTCTGCTTCAAAATGCCAGGGAATTTTTGATTATTGTATCTATTGTTGCGACTACATTTTTGTTTATGTATGTTCATAACCATATCAGAAATATTCATTTGATTTCTATTTCTTTCATCTCTTTATTAAGCGCGGGAATTATGGCTAATTGTCATGAAAGAATAGTTTTGGGATTTGTAAGAGATTATATACAATTAAATTTTATAAACTTCCCGATATTTAATGTCGCAGATATTTTTATAACAATCGGAGTTATTGCTTTAGTTTGCATTTTGACCTTCTATAAAGGAAAGTAGTATGGAACTTTTGGCGGATGAAACAAATGAAGGTTTACGTTTAGATACCTATCTTGCAGAACTTTATGAAGGAGTTTCGCGCTCAAAAGTTCAAAATGCGATAAAATCAGGCAAGGTTAGGGTTAACGGGGTTGAGAAAAAGCCTTCTTATGTTTTAAAAGAAGGTGACAGAATTGAGTTTGATAACCTTGTTGAAGATAAAGTTGTTAAAATTGAAGCCGAAAATATTCCGCTTGAAATTGTTTGGGAAGATGAAAATATGGCTGTTGTTAATAAACCTTCAGGCATGTTGACTCATCCGACACCGTTAGAAACTTCGGGAACCTTGGTTAATGCTTTATTATTTAAGTTTGGAGAAGGAAACCTTTCTGATTTGAATGGAGAATTTAGACGCGGAATTGTTCACAGGCTTGATAGAAATACCTCCGGGCTTTTGATGATTGCAAAAAATAACAAAACTCATGAGTATCTTGCAGATATGATTAAAAACCACAACTTAACAAAAAAATACCATGCGGTACTAAAGGGAGATTATCCTAAAGATTTTGATATTATAGAAGAACCGATAGGCAGGCATAAAACGCAGCCTCATAAAATGGCTGTAACACCTGATGGGAAACCGAGCATAACAGAATTAAAAGCTTTAGAACGATTTAGCGAAGCCACTTATGTTGAATTGAACTTAATAACAGGCAGAACTCACCAAATCAGGGTTCATACAAGTTATAAAAAACATCCTGTATATAATGATAGCCTTTACGGGGCAGGAGTTGGGAAGGTTAAAACAGATGAACAGGTTCTGCAATCGTTTTATTTAAAGTTTGCAAAACCGTTTTCAGCAGAGATAATTGAATTAAGCTTAGAGCCTGATGAAAAATTATCAAAGGTTTTGACTTATTTTAGAAACAGGAGAGTTTAATATGAGAAGAGTTTTTTTAGTACTAAGTGTTTTAATATTGATTTTTAGTTTATATATTGCGTTTATGAATACGGGAAATACAATTGATGTTAACGTATTATACAGTAATCTTTTGGACGCTCAAACACAGGCAGGTTGGACTGAACAGGGCGGTTTTTTTGTTAAGCATTTGAATTTGGCTGTTTATACATTGTCGCTATTATTTGGCGGAATTTTTGTCGGCGGCGGAATTGTTTATATGTTCTGGCATGCGGCAAAAGATAAATTAAAAGCTTATCAAAGAGAGCTTGAAAAAACTTCGATTTCAGGAACAAATAACGCTTCTCGCGTAGAGGTTTTGGAAGCGAAGATTAAAACTTTGGAAAAAGCATTTAATACGGTAATTGATGAACGTACTAAATTAGAAGTTCAAATAAAAACGTTAAATGCCGAGCTTGACAGTTTAAATAAAGATAAATAAATGAAAGGAAGAAAAGCATGAAAAAGCAGACTATAGTTAGAATTTCGGGGGGGTAACTCTTACGGCTTAGCGTGGAGCGTTTTTACAAGTCCTGTCATGCTGAACTTGATTCAGCATCTATCAATGTCAATAGAAACCCTAACGGGGCAAACCAACATTGATAGATTCCGTGTCGGGTCTTGGATTATTCGGGGTGGAGGAAAGTTCTCAGCTTTCCTCCGCCAAACGGGCTGGGTTCGCTTTGCTCACACGGCACCCTTCCGAAAATCCGCGGTACGGAATGACAATAAAAAGGGTTTTACTTTAGCCGAAGTATTAATTACCCTCGGTATAATCGGTGTTGTCGCCGCAATGACTATTCCAAGTTTAATGACAGCTTATAAAGTTCATCGTTTTCGTTCTCAGTTTTTAAAATCCTATTCAACATTACAACAGGTCGTAAAAAGAATGGTTGCCGAAGAAGTTTCAACAGAAGCATCTTCTTATGCTCCAAATACTTTTTATAAAGAGTTTCAAAAGTTTATCACAGGTGCAACCGATTGCGGTTCGTATTTGCAAGGTGTAACAGAAAGCCCTGTATGTCATTATTCTCACAGGGCAAGCGAAAAAGGTTATAAAGCTTATGATAAAAAGA
>CAMDYM010000058.1 GCA_945910425.1 uncultured Candidatus Melainabacteria bacterium
GGCAGATTAATATTTACCCCTCCCAATCAGGTTCATCGGGTTCTTCACCGGGTTCTGTAATATGTTCGCCACATTCAAGCATTACCTGCAATGTAAGTTTAAGCTGTCGTTTATAATTTTCTTTTGCCCTTGCTAAGGTTTTCGCGCAAAATGTAAAACTCGGAATTTCTTTTATTTCAATAAAGAAATAAGGATTGCCGTCAAAATCCAAATCTTGACCTTCAATAAGCGTCCAATCCAAATTCAAATAATAATCCAAATCTTTTTTTACTTCCATAATCAGTTTTCTAATGAAGAATTACTCAACGGTTGAGAAAGCATTATACCTTCCCCACCGACAACATCTGCCTGCTGACCGTCAATATACAAATACACAGGGATACTTGAATTTAAACGAGCAGTCTTAATAAGCTGGTACAAACGTTTATAAAGACTATCTGTCCCGCCTCCGTTGACAAAAGCCGAATTTAAGTTAACAATAACCCTGTCAGATCGTTCGGTAATATTTATAATTTCAGCTCCTGTCGGGATTTCAGTATAAACACCGCGCTGTTTTTCTTCTGGTTTTGGTCCGCGAATTAATGAATTTATTGCAAACTTAATCTTTGAACCGTCTATATCTTTATTATAAACACGTTTTACAGCCTTATAAACCTCTTCGTTGTGTTCATTTTTGCCAATCATATAAATATTAATATATTCTTTTACATTAACGTCTACCTGTTTATCGTCTGCCGCAGGCTCTTCTTCAACCGAGCGCTCAGATACCTGAACATCGTCAGCTTTAATCTCAGGTTTCGGCATTAACACGTTAAACGCGATTAAGCCGACAACAATAAACATACAAAATCCGATAAATAATAAAAGAATTTTTTGATTTTTATTCATAAGACTCCTTTGGAACAATTATTATACCATTTGCAGATATAGAGTTTCCATCTCCTGATAATTGAAGATTATTAACTTTTACTTTAGCATTTTTATTTTTTAAAATATTAACCGAAAAGTCTAAAGGATTCAATCTACTAAGTAGAAAATCAGCGTGTTTTAAATCCAAGTTAAAATTACCTGAAACGACTCTAACATTTGCTAAGTCAATTTTACCGTTTTGAATAAAAACATCGGATTGAAATACAATTTTTTGTTCGTTTCTAATAAACGGAATACTGAACCCAACTATATAATAGAACTTGAAATTTTTTATCGCAACTTTTGTAGAAGAAATTTTAACACCTTTTGCAAACGATCCTACAACCAAATTCAAATCATTGATAAGTTTTTTATACCTAGGGTGTTGCATTGTTCTGTTAATATCATCTTGTGACATTGTCAAATCAAACGACATTGGAAAATCTTCCACAAAAATAATATCTTTATCAACCTGTTTGATATAATTAAAATCACATAAAGTCGCCAAATCAAGAGAAGATAAATGAATATCGTTGATTAAAATATTTTTAGCTGAAATTTTCATTGATTTAAAAATACCGTTTTTTAAATCACGAGCGCTGTATGAATCAAAATCTACCTTAACTTTTTCAGCTGAACTAAGTTTTAAGACTTCTTTTTTTATAATAGATTCAAGCTTTAATTCTGTTAATGAATTTACCCCCGAAATAGCTCCTACAACGGTTCTGAACTTATTATTCATATTATATGGAGCAACACAATCATAATCCAAACAATCATAAGCAAATGCTCCACATTGAAGTGATAACAGAACCATTAACATTAAAACAATCTTTTTCATAATACCTCAAATACTTTCTTAGCTAAAATTTTATTTTGCTCAACTTTTCCTACTGCTAATATTCTACCACTATAAACTAAAAAAACAATATCTCCTGTGGTAAATTTATCATTATAAAGTGCCATGCCATGAGATACCCTAACACATTCTTGGGCATTAAGTTCGTATGACGGAATATCTAAAACTTTTGTCGGATATATCAAATTTTGAATAACAGTTTCCATATCAGAAAACTTGTCTAATTCAATTGCATACCGAACCTCAAATTTTCCTGCTTTAGTACGTTCAAGTGCCGTTAAATATCCGCCGCAGCCTAAGGTTTTACCTAAATCGTAGGCAATAGAACGAATATAAGTTCCTTTTGAACAGGCAACCAGAATTTGTGCACTCTGATTTTCTTCATCAAATTCTTTTAATTCAATCTTATTTATAAATACTTTTCGAGGTTCGATTTTTACGTCTTTACCTTCACGTGCATATTCGTAAAGCTTTTTACCATTAAGCTTTATTGCAGAATAAATTGGTGGCATTTGAGAGATTTCACCTTCAAAAGACTTTAAGGCAACTTCAACTTGAGATTGCGTAACCTTTTTATCAAAAGTATTTGTTACTTCACCTTCAATATCATAAGTATCGGTATTTTTTCCAAACTGAACGGTTGCAAGATATTCTTTATCATCATCGAGATATTCAAAAAGTTTTGTAGCCTTACCTATACCGACAGGCAAAACCCCAACAGCAAAAGGATCTAAAGTTCCGCAATGCCCGATTTGTTTTATATGAGTAATACGGCGAAGTCTGCTTATAACATCATGCGATGTCATTCCTTTTGGTTTATAAACATTCAAAAAGCCAAGGGGTAAATTTTTTGAAGTTGCAGTCATTTTCAAAATCCTCCAACAATGAGTCTTATTTAACCCTAGATTTCTCCGCGGGAAATTTTATTTATTAATTCCGTAACTCTTGCGCCTTCTTCCAACCCGTTTGAATATACAAAACGAAGTTCCGGAGTCAAACGTAATCTTAGCATTTTACCGACATGGTAACGAATATTCGGTGTGTTTTTTTCAATTACCGCTTTTGTCTTTTCAATCTGATCTTCAGATCCTAAAACACTATAAATAACCTTTGCAAAAGAATTATCATGAGATACTTCTACATCTACAATAGATACAACACCTTCCAAACCTCTGATTTCTTTTCTCAGGATTTCAGATATATCACGCATTAATTCTTTTCTAACTCTTTCGTTTCGTAATGTCATAATTTTCTCCTTAATACAAGGATTATAACATAAAATCAAAAATTTTAACGCCCCAATCGGATTTCATCAAAGTCAATATAAATTCTGTAACCCAAAATCTTACAAATAAGTTTCATCTCGGAATAACGCAAAGATTCATCTTTAAGTTTGTGAGAAAGCAAACTTTGCGAATAATTTTTTCCAGAAAGTTCGGTCATCCTCCTTGCAAGTTCTTTTAATGTCATACATTTAGAACCTAACATTATTTTAACTTCTTCTCTAGTATTCATAAACTGATTATACATTTGCGTTGACAGAATATGAATAATATTGTATATTAATGAATATTATTCATGTTATTGAATAGTATTCAACTTTGATTACGGAGGGAACTAAATGAAAAACAAAGGATTTACTTTAGCGGAAACCCTGATAACTCTCGGAATAATAGGTGTTGTTGCCGCTATGACTATACCGACATTACTAACAAAATTAAATAATAAGAGAACTTACAACCATCTACTGAAAGTAAGAGCTACCTTTGAACAGGGTATAAAATTAATGTTAGCAGAAGATAACACCAGTAATGTATCAGGAACAGAATTTTTTATTAACAATAACTACCAAGCAAATCAAAAATATTTACCACGATATTTTAAAGTAAAGTCTAGCAGTTCAACATATGGTTTTGGTGGGGCGGGATACACATATGACAAAATAAAACAAGATAACACAGGTAATAAATTATATTATAAAAATTTAAATTCTCCTACCTCAGCAAAATATGCATACTATCTAGCAAATCAATTAATGACAGGGGAGATCTTTGTTTTTTATTTGTTCAATAATGTTATAAGTCTTTATGGTTCTATTATTGATAACAATAAAAAAGTAGCTCCACTTGTTGGAAAAATAGAAGTTGATTTAAACGGTACAGCTCAACCTAATACAATAGGTAGAGATATTTTTTCATTTTATATAAGTGATGACGGACATCTCGTTCCGCAAGGGAGTCTTGAATACGCGTTAGCTAATAGCGAATCAGGAAATATAGATGATGCAAAAGCCTCTACCTATTATTGGAAAAGCGCAACTAAAACTTCAAATAATGGTTGCAATACAGATAAGAGTAAATATACAGGAACAGGTCGAGGTTGTACAGGAAGAGCTTTTGAAGAACAAGGTATAAGATACTAATATTTACTTATTGACTTATCAACTTTTATATTACAGACTCTTTCTTTCAACTTCTTCGGTTGTTGAAACTTCGATAATATCGCCTTCTTGAATATCATTAAACTTACTGAATGAAATACCGCATTCAAAACCTTGAGCAACTTCTTTAACATCATCTTTGAAACGTTTCAACTGGTCGATTGCACCGCGGAAGATTTCTTCGCCGTTTCTGATAAGTACTGCATCTTTTGAACGAACAATCTTACCTTCTGTTACATAACATCCTGCAATTTTATTAGTTTTACCGATTGTAAATACCTGACGAACTTCGGCTTTGCCCAGTTCAACTTCTTTAATCTCAGGTTCAAGAAGTGATAATAATGTTTTTTCAATATCTTCCAATAATTGATAAATAATATCGTATTTCTTAATAGTTACACCTTCTCGCTCGGCTGATGCTAAAGCATTTGAGTCCTCTTTTACAGTAAAACCTAATATTAAAGCGTTTGACGCAGCAGCAAGCATAACATCAGCTTCCGAGATATCACC
Source organism: uncultured Candidatus Melainabacteria bacterium (assembly GCA_945910425.1). Taxonomy (GTDB): domain Bacteria; phylum Cyanobacteriota; class Vampirovibrionia; order Gastranaerophilales; family Gastranaerophilaceae; genus Zag111. The sequence goes on from CAMDYM010000058.1 coordinate 4,719, forward strand.
TACACCAACGTGAATGATTTTTGTAGTAATTTCTTTAGATTCAACACCCGCAATAGCTTGAGCTACAGCTTCTGCAGCACCGTGAGTATTAGCTTTGATAATCAAATTCAATTGAGGAATAGCGTCATCTCCTGCCACAGCTTCTTTTCTGATATGAGCAGGAAGCATAGCTTCTAATCTCTTATCACGTTCTTTTTCTTTTCTGTCTGCGACAATTGACTTCATTTCTTTTTCGTTTTTAACGACTTCAAAATAGTCCCCTGCCTGAGGAACTTCTGACAAACCTAATACCTCAACAGGAGTAGAAGGTTCGGCTTTCTGGATTCTTTCACCGCTGTCTGATAACAACGCACGAACCCTTCCGCAAGCTGTTCCGACAACAATACAGTTACCGGCACGAAGCGTTCCGTTTTGAACCAATAATGTTGCAACAGGACCTTTACCTTTATCTAAGTTTGCTTCAATAACAACGCCTGATGCTTCGGCTTTCGGGTTAGCTTTCAAATCCTGAACATCAGCTACAAGCAAGATATATTCTAACAATTCATCAATACCTGTACCTTGAAGTGCTGAAACTTTGACAGTAATTGTATCTCCACCCCAATCTTCAGGAACGAGTCCATGCTCTGTTAATTGCTGTAAAACTTTATCAGGATTAGCTCCCGGTTTATCAATTTTGTTAACGGCAACGATAATAGGAATTTCAGCCGCTTTAGCATGGTTTATAGCTTCAATTGTTTGAGGCATAATACCATCATCCGCAGCAACAACCAAAATTGCAATATCCGTTGCCTTCGCTCCACGGGCACGCATTTCGGTAAACGCTTCGTGACCCGGAGTATCAAGGAAAACGATTTTCTTATCGTCGTTATCACCTAAAAATACTGTGTAAGCACCGATAGACTGTGTAATTCCGCCGACTTCGGTTGCTACGATTTTATGTTTTGAAGCTCTGATACTGTCAAGTAAGGTTGTTTTACCATGGTCAACGTGACCCATAATACTGATAACAGGTGCGCGGCGTTTCAATAATTTCTTATCAACTTCCGATAAAGCTTTTGCTTTTTCTTCTTTTTCAAGTTCTTGTTCGATATAAGCGTCTAAATCTTCTTCAAGAACTTCAAGTTCATACTCTGCGCAAACTTTTTTAATAACATCAACATCAATAAGCTGGTTAACCGTTGCCATAACACCATTTAGCATAAGGAATTTAACAATCTCGGCAGGAGTTTTCTTAATTTTTTCGGATAACTCGGAAATTGTCATTGCCTGATTTACAACAATTTGTTTAACTTCTTCAACTTCTTCCGTTCTTTGAACTTTCTTTTTATGATGCTGAGCAGCAGCTTTTTCTAAAGAAATTCTTTCCTGTTCTTCTTTTTTAGAGTTAAAATCTTTTTCTTTTTTCTTACCGTCAGGTCTGCGTTTAGCTCCGCCTTGAGCACCCGGTTTGTTATCATAAATTTCTTGAGGAATTATACGACGTTGAAGCGGTTGTTTTTTTTCTGTTCCGCCTTCTTTTTGGGTTAAAGGTTTTTCACCTCTTGGAGGTCTGTCTGGACGCTGCAGTCTTTCTGATTTATTAAACGGCCTGTCACCTCTTTGAGGTCTTTCCGGTCTTTCTCTGCGGGAAGGAACTGATGTACCTTCTACAGGGCGAGGGGCTCTGCGTACGATTTCCAAACGATTTACAGATTTTGCCTTTTCTACTTTTGGTCTTTCCACACGCTCAATTTTTACCTGCGATTCTATTTTTTCAGATTTTTCTGATTTTTCGTCTGCGGCTTTTTCTAAAGCAGGTTCTTCAACCTGTTTTGCTTTCTTAACAACGAAAGCCTTAGGTTTTGCAGCTTTTTTTACACCGCCGTTTGCGATAAAATCTTTCAATCTTGCTATTTGATCTTGTGTAACAGTACTTGAATGAGTTTTACCCGTTACTCCCATTTGCGCAAATTTTTCTACGACTTCCTTACTCGTAAGCCCCAGTTCTTTTGCCAATTCACTTATTCTAACTGTTTCGTAACTCATCTAATAACTGTCCTTTCAATTCGCTTGGAACAGGCATTTTTAAATGTCTTCCCAATTTATTTTTTTTAAAAGCTGCTTCTATACAAGATTTATTATAGCAAAGATATGCCGATCTGCCAAATGTAGTAGAATTTGGATTTATAACAGGCTTTGAAGTGTTATTATCGGCAGTAATTTTAATTAATTCATCTCTATCTTTAACCTGCCAGCAGCTAACACATCTTCTTTCTGTCACCAATACACCTCTTAATCTACCTGAGCCAATTTTTCCAATTTCAGCTTTTGGTCATACTCTATCAGTAAATCTATAAGCTCATCCAAATCACCGTCAATAACAGTCCACACGTTTAAATTGTGATTTAATCTGTGGTCTGTTAAGCGACCTTGCGGGAAATTATAAGTTCTAATACGTTCTGAGCGGTCGCCTGAACCAACTTGAGAACGTCTTAAGTCTGTAATTTCCTGGGTTTGTTTTTGAACTTCCATATCATAAAGTTTTGCTTTAAGAATTTCTAACGCGCGTTCTTTGTTTTGTAATTGAGAACGCTCTTCCGTACAGAATATCATTATTCCTGTAGGTTTGTGGAATACTCTTGCTGCGGTTTCAACTTTGTTAACGTTTTGACCGCCGGCACCGCCTGAACGTGCTGTTGTAATTTCAACATCATTCATATTAAGGTTAACTTCAACATCATCAACCTGAGGCATAACAGCAACAGTTGCAGTTGATGTGTGAACTCTGCCTTGAGATTCTGTTGCGGGAACCCTTTGAACCCTGTGAACACCTGATTCGTATTTCAAACGAGAAAAAATGCTGTCACCTTTCATTGAAATGATAACTTCTGAAACTCCGCCTGCTTCACAATCGGTTTTACTCAAAATTTGAGTCTGCCAGCCCATTTTATCGGCGTATCTTAAATACATTCTCATTAAGTCGCCAGCAAAAATGTTTGCTTCATCTCCGCCTGCTCCGCCTCTGATTTCAAGCATAATGTCTTTATCATCCATCGGGTCGCGTGGAAGAAGAAGAACTTTCATTCTTTCTTCAAATTCAGGAATTTTTGCTTCATTTTCTTCCATTTCGGCTTTCAAAAAAGAACGCATTTCCTCATCTTTTTCTTCAAAAAGCATTTGTTTCGCGTCTTCTATAGCGTCAGTTGTTTCTTTCCATTTGTAATAGAGTTCAACGGTTTCTTCCATTGATTTTCTCTGTTTTGACAAGTCTCTAAACTTGTTATAATCCTGAATAACAGCAGGATCTGACAAGATTTCGCCTAATTCTTTATACTTTTGCTCTATTTGCAAAATTTTATCTAACATATCTTTCATACCTGAATGATAGCAAGAACAGGTACAAATGTAAAGTCAGGGTCAAATTTATGCAAAAAGGTTGTCACAAAAATCATCGAAAAGATCTTTTGCTCCCTGCCAAAAACCTTTTTCTTTAGTATCCCAGACGGTAATACATTCTGCCTGACGGAGAAATTCTGATTTTTGCATAGCAATTTCTTTATCAGAATCCCAAGGATTTACCAAAATAACGGTATCGCCTGAAACTTTCTTCAAATGATAAGCATGTCCGGATGTTGCAGAAGAGCGAAAAGCTGCTGTAAGAGCATAACGTTCCGGATCTCTTTCAAAGCGTTTTAAATATTTGTCAATTTCTCGCCTTGAAGTTTTATCATGATCAAGATTAATTGAAGAAGGTCCGTAACCGGCAGCTTTTGGCAACTCGGTAATAACACCCTGATTTTCACCGATAGAATATTCAGTACCCATATTCGCACTCAGTACAAACATTGCATCAACTTCTAATCCGCCTTTTAAAGGATCTGCATAAGTTCCTCCGCCAATATAGCGACCAACATCAAATGAGGCTCTTGTATGATTAGCATCTCTGGTTTCAAGAACCTGTGTGCGGTACTTTTCAAAAGCTAATTCATATAATAAAACATCATCATCGCCTCTTGAATATTTACCGCTTTGACGGGCTTTATAAAATTCTTCTTTTGTAATAGTATATGTTCCTGTTATTCTTGAAGTGTAACCGTCTTTTCTTAGTTCTCTATTGGCTGCCACCGCTCCGGGTAGAGTTATGGTAACGCTGCCATCAGAATTTTTAGAAATATTATTTTTTAATAACTTTGCACCTTCTTTGTTTGATGCTAAAGCCATAAGTGATGATAACAAATAACAATCACCCGTTCTTCCCTGACCGAAAGACTCAATTACGCCGTTAGTATCAATTTCGGGATACTCACCGGGATTTGGCTCAGGGTTGATAGGCCAAGGGTTGATAGGCCAAGGAGTTATCGGCAGCGGATTAGGTGAAGGTACGCCTGTCGGTTCCGGCACATCTGTCGGCTCTGTTGGCTCCGGAATAGGATCCGGAGTTGGCACTGTAGTTGGGTTCGGTGTCGGATTTGGTATTGGTATTGTTGTCGGCTCTGTTGGTGTCGGAGTCTGTCCCATCTCTTTTTCCAACATCTCTAATATTATCCGTAAAAGCTTTATCTTTAACTCGGTATCTAAATTTTCATTTGATACAATATCGTTAATAAGATTTAGCAATTCATCCTTATTCATATTCGTTGAAGCAAAGTTCAAAATCCCGACAGATTGCGTTTTTATATCAGCAGTTTTTAAAACCCGTGATAAACGTGTAGCGGCTAAAGCCTTATCTGTTTTCCCAACAGTTAAGTTTCCCATAATTTTCTCCTTAATATATCCCCTATGTATATATAAAAACAATATGCAAATCATTATTGCTTTATATACAGAAAACATATTAAGAAATATTAATCATTGTAATTTATTTGCACCTGATTTTACCGTTCATCGTCAGCCCGTCACATCGTAAATATTCACGATTACCATAAGTCAAAACCCATTTAGTACAACGCTGTCCGTTCACATAAGAATCAGAAGAACTGTTACAGTAATCCGAATTATATTCTGAAGGAACAAATCTTCCTTCAGAGGTTAGGAAAAACGTAAATACATCCCACCCTAAAGCATTCGGCTTACTCAGTCCGTTAACATCAACCCTTACGGAAGCGCAAACATTTCGCAGTTCCCAATAGGAATTACATTGTCCTAACGAAGATATTTCATAAATAGTACCGTCAGTTAAAGTTAAATAAGCATATTTGTCCTGAAACATTGTGGCTCGAGAATTTCTCTTTATATTATAAATCTTATGTCCATTGGTAAATTTTGAGATACACTCAGAGTCGGTACATTTATCAACATTTTTAATGAACATTGAAAGAATATTTGCAACATTTTTTGCTGAACTTTGAGAATACGAGCTTTTATTTTCGTCACTCTGCATCCAATTATCAGGGGTTCCGTATTCATCAACTGCACTCAAAACAGCCTGAGATAAAATACTGTAATTCCGTTTTAAAGCAGTAGTAACAACTTTGTCTTGATATTTGTTAATCAAAGAAGGAATAGTAAGTGCTGCAACAACTCCGATAATACCGAGGGTTATTAAAGTTTCCGCCAATGTAAATCCAAATTTAGTTGCTGTCTGTAGCACAGTTACGTACGTAGCAGGGGTAAATGTTAAATGCTGATATAATTTGTCAAATTTTTCGTCATTCTGACGTACGTCAGAATCTATCAATGTTGTTTCTTCCCGTAAGGGGTGTTTCATTGGCATTGATAGTCCCTGAATCAGCTCTGCATACAGGCTCAGTCGACTCGTTTCCTCGTCGCTTCGCTTTGTAGAGTTCAGGGTGACGCCACCCGCAAAACCGCTCTGGAGAAAGCTTAAAGTGTTACCCCCCCCGACTTTCTAATCATAGCTTGCTTTTTCATACTTTCCTCCTATATTTTCTTTCGTAAGTTCGCAATTTCTTCTCTTAACTCTTCAGATCTGGTTGATAAACGGTTATAAACCTGAGAATTTATCTCGCCACCGATAAGTAATAAAATTGATGTATAGTAAAGCCAAAACATCAAGATAAAAAACGCACCGATTGTTCCGTAAACAAGGTTATACGTACTCAAATTGTTAACGTAAACCGAAAAACCCCACGAACCGACCAGCCAAAACGTTGTGAAAAACACGGTTCCAGGAAGCGCGCTTTTACGCTTATATGCATCATTTCCCCTTAAATCAGGCAATATATAATACATTAAAAACGCCATTAAATATAACGCCAAAA
>CAMDYM010000059.1 GCA_945910425.1 uncultured Candidatus Melainabacteria bacterium
TTGCAACTAAAGGTTTTGTGTTTAATAAGTTCAACGGTGTTAATGTTTCAGAATCCTGAAGAGTCATTCTTTCTTTAACAATTCTTTCGATTCTTGAAAGACCAACTCTGAATTGGTTTTGTAACAATTCACCAACCGAACGGATTCTTCTGTTACCTAAGTGGTCGATATCATCCAATTGACCTTCATCATAAGTTAAGTTGATAAGGTATTCAATTGTTGAAACGATATCTTCAACAGTTAATGTTCTTTGGTTGTTTGGAATATTTAAGTTTAATTTTTTGTTTAATTTATAACGACCTACACGACCGATATCGTATTTCTTTTCATCAAAGAATCTTGATTCCAAGATTTGACGTCCGCCTTGAGGAGAAGCCGGATCACCAGGTCTTAATTTTTTGTACAATTCTACTAAAGCTTCATCTGTAGTTTCTGTAGGGTCTTTTTCTAAAGTTTTCTTCAAAAATTCAAAGTGAGTGAATTTTGATTCCATTTCAGAAACCGTAATACCCATAGCTTTTAATAAAGTTGTAGCTAAGATTTTTCTGTTTTTGTCGATTTTAACGTGAATAATATCGTTAGAATCTGTTTCTATTTTCAACCATGCACCGCGGTTAGGAATCATCGTAGCGTTATACAAACGTTTTCCTGTAGGTGACGGGTCACATTTAAAGTAAACACCCGGAGAACGAACGATTTGTGATACGATAACACGTTCTGCACCGTTTACAATGAAAGTACCTTTGTCTGTCATTGTAGGAATGTCGCCGATGTAAACTTCTTGTTCTTTGATTTCACCGCTGTCACGGTTAACTAATCTAATCATAACGCGCAATTGTTTTGCATAAGTTGCGTCATGGATTCTTGCTTCTTCTACTGTATACTTTGCGTTGTCGAAAGTATAATTTGGTAAGAAGTGTAATTCTAATCTGCCTGTATAGTCTTTAATAGGAGAGAATGAAAGTAATTCTTCTTTCAAACCTTCTTTTAAGAACCATTCAAACGATTTTTTTTGCACTTCAATAAGGTCAGGTAAATCATCCAAACGAGTATGAGGAATACCCATTGGCGTTACTCTTTTTGCATATTTTGTCTCAGACATTAATTCACCTCATTTAATAATGGTGTACTACTATAAACTTTTTCTAACTTAAGGCTGTAAACCCTCTGCCTAATAATCGGCAAATATTGCAATTTTCATGGGTATGTAAAGTTGGCGAAACTCACGTATAATCAAACTTCCAATGATTTTTGTTAAACGGGCACAGTTTACCCTACTTTACATTTGCATGTTCCTTAATCATAGTACTTCAATTTTCATAGTCAAGCAAATATGACATGGTTTTTGGCAAATTTTTTCATTTTTCTTAACAAAAATTTACAGGGATGAATGCATAGGGTGGTTTGTTTGAGTTTGAGCGGGTTTAAGTGTCAAGCCCTCTTTGTAAAAAATTGTAAACATTGCATAAATAAAGGGTTTTGACGAAATCGCCAAAACCCTTGTATAGTCAAATATTCAGTTATTTATCACCGAAAAATGACTTATAATTGTATTTCAATAAATCATCAAGGAAATTTTTACCTTTTTCGCCTAATTTAATAGACCAGCTCATAAAATCTTTTATTGTAATACAACCGTCAATTTTGCTGTCTTTGTCATAATCCATTGCCCCAATTAAAGCTGTCATTTCTTTTGCATCAATATTTTTATTACCGTCTAAATTTATGCGGTCAAACGCAGTTTTAATCATCTTTTTCATTTCTTTGACTTCATCATCAGGAGCGTCTGACGGAATATCTCCGACTTCTGATTTGAAGTATTCGTCAAAAGTTAAAACGCCATCTCCGTTTCCGAATTTTTCATCAAGTTGTTTAATATATTCTTGACCAAATCCTTTTATAAGTTCTTGGTATTTTTCACCTGTTTTTGCATCTCCGCGTCTTGCCATATCGCGCCACTCTTCTGTTACAAGAACAACGCCGTCTTCCCTTTTGGTATTTTTTGAAGCTTCTGCAAGACTCATATTTCTTGCCTTGTTCATCATAGTATTAAATGAATTTAAAGCACCAACTGACATTGAATAATCCCCCGTATAATATCCCCGTATACTTATATAAAAATTTTCGGGTAATAAAATTGATATAAACTTTAAATATTATTTACATTACGTAATAATTTATTTTTTATTCAGGTAGTCCATTTTCTCATACTGCATAACATAATAAGCACAGCCATAATCTGTAGAGCGCCTGTTTACACAATAATTATTCCAATCATAAATCTGCTTGAAACCATAAGGAATTAAAGAACCGTTATCGTACGCAAACGCAAACAAATCACGTCCCCACATATTAGATTGTTTCGAACCGTTAGTATCAATAAAAAATAAGATTGTTGTACCATTTAACTTATCTTCACCAATCCTTGAATGCGCAAAAACAGAAAAACCGTTTAACAAAACAAACGGATGGACATTTGCATTACCATAACTATTATGAGATACTCCATTTAATCTATTAATATTTCAGACAATGTAAAACCTGTATATCTTTTCATAATAATCTCATTATTGTTGTACTATTTGTACAACTTTTTCTGCAATGAGTATCTTAACATTACATAAAAGATTAATTTTAATTGCTTCTGCTTTGAATGTTGAAATTTACAAATTTTTTATATAAATTATTTAAATTATGTTTTATTTTGAAAAAATTGACGGAAAAAGGATTTTAAAATCTGATTTAATAAAAGATGTCGAAGCATTTTTTACAACACGAGAAATATGTTTAAAAAGCCAAGAATTTGACACAACCGAGAATAAAAAAATTATCGCAAAATATCTGAATATTTCCCCCGAAAATCTTATTTCTCCGACTCAAACTCACAGCGCAAATATTGATGTCGCAATAGAAACACGTCAAAACTATCCTGATACGGACGCGTTAATTTTGACAGAAAAAGACTTAGGAATTTTCTTAAATTTTGCAGACTGCACCCCTGTAATTTTATACGATAAAAAACAAAATATCGGAGCAATAGCACATGCCGGCTGGCGTGGAACAGCACAAAAAATTGCACCGCTGACAGTTGAAAAAATGGGAACAAACTTTAACTCAAAACCAAAGGATATAATTGCAATAATCGGACCTGCAATAGGGTTTTGCTGTTACAGCGTAGGAGAAGAGGTTTATGAAAAATTAAAAGCTACAGTAAAAAATTTCGACGAACTTTCTGAAATTAGAGAAGGAAATATTTTTGTTGATTTAAAAAATATTAATAAACGGCAATTAGAAGAAATCGGTATTCAAGAAATTGATGTATGTCCTTATTGCACGGTTTGCGATAACGACAAATTTTTCTCGTACAGAAACGAAAATGCTACAACAAGCCGTCACAGCGCAGTATTAAAATTAAGGTAAAATTATGCAAAAAATTGAAGTCGGTAAAACCTACAAACACTACAAGGGAAATATTTATAAAATAATCGCTCTTGGTAAAAATTCCGAAAACCTTGAAGAAATGGTTGTTTATCAATCGGTAAAAGATAATCAAATTTGGATAAGACCTGCAAGTATGTGGAACGAGGTCATTAACAACAACGGGACACTAAGGTTTACCCTGATTGATTAAACCTTTGCGGGATGTAATAATCTGTTAATCCTAAAAAATGATTGTATGAACATTTGGTACAAAAGTCTGATTAAACCGCCGTTAACTCCGCCTGATTCGTATTTTCCCGTTGCCTGGAGTATTTTATATACTCTTATGGGAATCGCATTTTTTATTGTTTTATTAAAACCTGATTCTGTTGATAAATTAAAAGCAATCGGATTATTTTTGTTTCAATTAATATTGAACTTTATGTGGAGTTATGTGTTTTTTAAGCTTCAATCTCCGCTGCTTGGGATGATTGATGTCGTATTTTTATTTCTAATACTTTTAATTACGATGTATTATTTTTTCAAAGTATCAAAAATCGCAGGATTTTTAATGATACCGTATTTGCTACAAGTAATTTTTGCTATATACCTCAACTTAGGAATACTTATCCTCAATTAATTTGTTAAGATAAGTAAAAATTTTACTACAATTTTAACACTTTTTTCTTTGAGAATCGTTAAATAGATACATAATAGGTTAGAAGGTAAAGGTATGTGTTTATGAAAAAACTACTTGCAGTATTTTTTATTTTGATATTAACCAACTGTGCAGCAAATGCCACAACATCCATTCACTATAACAGAGCCGGTATGGTGGTTTCAATAGCTCCCGGAGTAAGCAGACCGATGAGCCAAAATGTTTATGAATACAACATGCGAATCCGTCAAAGAAGATATGCACACGCTCATAAAAGACCCGCAAGACCTTGCCATACGTTTAAAGGACCTGCAATGACAAGAGCAGAAAGAATGCAGCGTTACGGATATTCTCCTATAGTTGTTCAAAAAAAATCAACCCCTGTTGAGGTTTCAAGATTTAGTAAAAATTACACCATTCCGGCTCAAAAATTCTATACCAAAAACGGAATTACATATTATAATTAATTTATGAAAAAGATACTTTGTTACGGTGATTCAAATACTTACGGATTTATTCCCGAAACTTGTACAAGATATGACAAAAACTCTCGTTGGAGCGGAATTTTAAGTCAATATATGAACGGGGATTTTGAAATCTTAGAAGAAGGAATGAACAATCGCACAGGATTTTTTAAAAACCCTGAAGGATTAAAACAAAGCGGTGGAGAATACTTACCTATTTATCTTCAAAACCATAGAGATATTGATATTTGTATTTTGAATCTGGGAACAAACGATGCCCAGTTTTTCTATAACCTTGATGAACAAAATTGTAAGTCAGGGATTGAAAATCTTATTAAGTCAGTAAAAGAAGCTAACCAAAATACTAAAATAATCATTGTTCCACCTGTAAAGATTACCCAAAATATTTTATCAAGCAGGTTTTCACTAATGTTTGATAAAAACTCAATAGATAAAATTCAGAAAGTCTTTCACATTTTTGAACAAACTGCAAAAGAAAATAACTGTTTGTATTTTGATTTTAATCAATATGTCAAACCTTCAAACATTGACGGATTACATTTCAGTAAAAAATCACACGAAATTATTGCAAAAAACCTCGCAGATTTTATACTTTCTTTGTCCTAAAACCTTCAAATACGGGACTGAATTTTACATAATTTGCAGCAGCAGATGGAGCTTGATTTTTTGCCTGATGATTGTATCTGTATTTTGTCCAGGCACGAGATACTGCACTTAGTGTAAAGCCCATTGCCAATAAACTAAATGCGTACGGAACGCCTGTAATAACAGCTTTTTGTTTGATAAGTTTTGCAAGTTCAACATCTTTTGCACTTTTGTTAAGTTTTGAAAGTCTTTCTGCGATTGCAGGTAACTCTTTCCTTGTCGGAATATCGGCAATTGTACCGTCAGCGTTTCGTTTAATAAGTTCAGGGAACTGACCCTTATTGGCAAGAATTTTCTTAAATCCGCCGTCTAACAGTGAAGACCCGAAAATTGTATATAAAACTACAAGCGGAACTCTTGTCCAGGTTTCATAAAAATCAAGTTTTCCTCTGTCTTTTGACGCAGCAGAATATCCAAATAACCCTGTAATACAGGTTGCAGCAAGCTGACCTTTACTCAGTGAAAGTTTTCCGTTATTGTTTACAAAATCCAGCTTTAAGTATTCTTTTAAGAATTTATTAGTTTTTTGAGATTTAATTTTGAAAATTTTTGAGATTGCCTCACCCGGTTCAAGTAAAGCTTTTGAAACTTTAACGGCAAGAGGTGATTTATAACCGTGTTTTGCAAGCGCTAAACCGCCAACTATTGCTGTCGGGATTAACAAACCTGTTTTTAATAAAACTTTTTTGGAATGCGATTCTACGCGTTTTTGTTGATTAACATCTTCTTTTTTATCGTGGTTTAAATTTGCGACATTATCAAAATTACTTACCTTAAAAACTTTTAATGTGAAAAGATTTTTCGCAAACCCGATAGAATATTCCAATGCAGGAACCGCAAGACAGCTTAAAAGTATTCCGCCTTTTGTCGTAATAAGTCTGTTTTTGCGGGCGTTAGTTAATGCTGATTTTTGAATTTCTTCTACACTTTTTGAAACATTTTTCGTTATAGGATTTTTCAAACCCTTAGGCTGAACAGCTTTAAAAAGTTTATTTCTGTATAAATGTTCTCCAAAAAACGGAGCTGCGAAATAAAATAAGCCTGATTCCAAAAATTCCAAAAACGAAAATTCGCAAAAATCAACCAAACTTCTTGATAAAACAGCTTTCGGGAACCAATTTGTCATCGTTCCTTGAATAAATCTTGTTGAAGACAGGTTTTCTTGTGATTTTATAAACGCATCTAAAAATTTAACTGAACCCGCACCTTGAAAACTTAGAGTTTTAGGGGTTTTTACATTTATTTTTGAGGTAACTGAGGTATTATTATTTATTCTTGAAATCATTTTTCTTTCCTTCTTTGTGCTAACTTTTCTACATACTAAAAAAGACCGCCTCATTGGCGGTCTTTAAACTTGTTGGTTATTGATTAGCACATTCGCATCACACAACAATGACCGCCTAACTTGCTGCCTTGCATCATCATCATTTGCATCATCATTGCTTGTGGTTTGAACATTTATTTCTTCCTTTTTTACGCTTATGTTAATATAACAAAGAATTATTGTCAATCGTACAACAATTATTTGCTTAAAAGATTTTAATATAAGCGGTAACGAACTTATAGATTTATATGCTATTTATTTAACTTACACTCCCAGGCATAAGCTGTTTTTATACTGTCTTTTAAGGATTTTGCGGGATGCCAGCCTAAGATTTCCTTTGCTTTTGTGTTTTGTGCAATCAATGTTGCAGGATCACCCTCGCGTCTTGGCATAACATCAACGGGAATCTCTTTTTCTGTCACCTCTTCACAAGTATTAAAAACTTCTTTTACGCTGTTTCCTTCTGTTGTGCCAAGGTTAAAGTAATTTGTTTCACCGCCTTTTTCAAGATAGCGCAAAGCCAAAATATGAGCTTTAGCCAAATCTTCGACATTAATGTAATCTCTTACACAAGTTCCGTCTTTTGTATCGTAATCCGTTCCAAACATTTGAAACTTCTTACCCCCGCCAAAAGTTGATTTTAAAACATTCGGAATCAAGTGCGTTTCAGGCTCATGCCACTCACCGACTCGATTCAAACTATCAGCTCCTGCCACATTAAAATACCTTAATCTGACTGATTTTAAACCGTACGCTTTATCGTAATCATCTAAGATACTTTCTATCATCAATTTTGTTTTACCGTATGTATTTATAGGGTTTTGCGGATGTTTTTCATCTATCGGGACATACACTGGCTCCCCGTACGTTGCTGCGGTTGATGAAAAGACTATTCTTTTGACATTATTTTCAAGCATCGCGCGCAACAAATTTAAAGTTCCATACACATTATTAAAATAATACTTTTGAGGATTTTTAACAGACTCACCCACTTGAGAATATGCCGCAAAATGGATTACAGCATCTATTTTGTGAGTTTTAAAAACAGAATTTATATCGTCAAAATTTTGTAAATCCCCTTTAATAAAATCGACAACTTTTCCTTTTGTTTGAATATTTTTTAAAGTTTCAACAGCTTCAAAATGTCCTAATTCAAGATTATCAAAAATTACAACATCATAACCCGCTTCAATCAATGCAACAACGTTATGACTTCCTATATATCCCGCGCCGCCTGTTACAAGTATCATTTCTTAATCTCCTTATATAAATTTATTGCCCTTAAAACCGCTTTATCCATATCGTAATATTTGTAATCTCCAAGTCTTCCAAGGAAATAAACATTTTCAAGCTCCCGCGCATCATGCCTGTATCTTTCATATAATTCGGTATTACTTTTGTGCGGAATCGGGTAATATCTTTCGTTTTTGCCTAACTCAAAATTTTCTGAATATTCTTTAGCAATAACTGTTTTATCTGACTTATCATCCAGATAGTATTTATATTCATGAATTCTTGTAAATTCGTAGTTGCAAGGATAATTTACCACAGCATTAGATTGATAAAATTCTTTGTTATGTGTTTCAAGTTTAAACTTAACACTGCGGTATGGTAACTGTCCGTATTTGTATTCAAAAAATTCATCAATTGAACCTGTATAAAATATGCGTTTAAAACTCTTATCTTTTAAATCTCTATATGAGGTTTTTAATTTGACCTTGATATTTTTATGCTCAAGCATTCTCTCTATAACTTTTGTATAGCCATCTAACGGTATTCCCTGATATTTATCCTGAAAATATCTGTTATCCTTACTCAAATATACAGGAACTCTGGCAGTTACCGCGCCGTCAACCTCTTCAGGTTTTACACCCCACTGTTTTGTCGTATAATATAAAAAGATTTTTTCATATACATAATTAGCAAGAAATTTTAAATCATCATCATCCTGCTTTTGAAACTCTAAAATAGGAACTTTTGTATTAATTTCAAAAACATCTAACAACTTTTTTTCAAGACGCTGTGCAAAACTAAACGGAAAAACATCATATAAAGTATTAAAATTAAACGGAATATGCGTTTCAATCCCATCAACAACACCAATAACCTTATGCATATAGGTATTAAAATCGGTAAACTTCTTCATAAAATTCCAAACTTCATCAGAATTTGTATGGAAAATATGAGAACCGTATTTGTGAATCATTATACCGTTTGCGTCTTTATAATCGTAACAATTTCCTGCAATATGCTCTTTTTTATCAATAACAAGAACTTCTTCACCTGATTCGGCAAGTAAATTTGCAATAACCGCACCCGAAACACCAGCTCCAACAACTAAATTTATATTACTAAACTCCATATTGTTCCTTCCAATGTGGTCTGCGTATTCCAAATTTTACAAGAACAGAATATATTTTTGTTCTCATCTGAAATATATTATAACGTTTCTTGTTTGTTTCACAATAAACAACAGGAACTTCTTTAATATTTAACCCTTTCTGTTTTTTATATTCAACATAAACAGTCAGCAAACGCTCTGCTAAAAACCCGTAAACCCTTTGTTGAAAAGCATCACGTTTTATAACATCTTGAGAAATTTCAGCTTCTAACTGCCCCAAAATACCAAACAACCACTGCGCATATTCATCTAAAAAGGGCTTTGTTGTAACAAACATATTATATAAATACATTTCACGATTATTTTTCAAAACATCAATCGCTGTTTCATACATATTTGGAGTTTTTTCCCGTATAATTTCTAAAACCCTGTCTAAATCAGAGATATAATGTCTTTTTTTATAATAATTATAAACACTGTCACTTTGCTGAATAACTCTTTTCATCGGAAGAATAATATCGTAACCTTCAAATAAAGACTCTAAAGAAGACTTATCCAAATACATTTCCTCAGTTATATCAGGCGTAAATTTATTAAACCACCTTTTCTTCCCGCACCCGAAATCCATAATCCTTCTATAGTGCATTAAACCGACTATATCCGCATCAGAGTTTTTCCAGATTTGATATAAAGCGGTTAGCTCACAATAATTTTTATTTTTCGCGGAAATATTCTCTCCCGTATTATCTTTTGCAATTCCTAAATCTAAATCAGTCAGCTCTGCTCCTACTTGAACAGGTTTTAATATCTCATTTTCAATCAATTCAGATTTTTTATGATAACAAACCGAAATTTCTACTTTTTCATCAAAAATCTTTTCAAAAGAAGAATGATTAGTGAATTTTCGCACCAGAAACTTTTTCATCTCTAATCTGTCTTTATCCGTTGTTTTCAAAGAATCATTCAGGCAAAATAAATACGGATTTTGTCTTTCTATATATTTCAAATTTGAACTTTTTAATATTGCAGAAATTGAATCTAAATGAGTTTTAGTATAAAAAGCCTTAAATCTTGCCGTAAAATCATCCGTAATCTTAAATTTGGCAAGAGACTTTGCAATAGAATAATATCCAAAAATTGAACGCTGAACACAATCTTTTTCTCTAAATTTTTGCAGTGCAGTTTTTTCAAAATCATCTCTAAAATCTTGGTAACATTTTTCAATATCGGATTTCCTATAAGCATCAATATTATGGTGAGGATAACGTGCACAAGATTTCCCAAAACGTTTTAAAACCATATTATAAGCTTTGCTTAGCATATAACCGTATAACCCGTGATAAGTTTTATTTAAAATTCTGCGCTTGCCAAATCTGAAAACAGGCTCGCCATCATCCGTAAAGAAAAATTCTTTATCAACATAATTTCCGAAAAACATATCATCATTTGCAAATAAAAAATGTTCGGATAAATCAGGAATTTTATGAATAGCAGTTTCAATAGCAGAAGAATTAAACGTAGGTAATGCTTCAGGCGGCAGGATTTCCGTATGGTCTATAATTTTTACCTTCGGATTATTAACATCAAGCCACTTTGGAACCTGCTTATCTGTTACAATATAAACTCTACGAATCCACGGAGCATATTTTTCCAAAGACCTTAACGAATATTTTAACTCATCATTTTCTATAAATCGACATTCGCCGATAGAATCTTTATCCAAAGGTTTTTTATACTTGGCAAGTTCGGTATTTTTCTTTTCCTGCCATACACTATCTGATGAATCACACCATAAATACACTATATCAACAGGAAAATCTTCCATAAACAAACCTCATAATATAACCAACTATACTAATCTTTATGGGTATAATTTAGCATAAA
>CAMDYM010000060.1 GCA_945910425.1 uncultured Candidatus Melainabacteria bacterium
TTGAAACTTCTTTTGAAATTTCTTGTAATTTTTTAATTGCATCAACTGCTGTAGACGGTTGTACAAATCCGTCAAGCATTTCTTGCATTTTCTTTTGTTTTTTAGTTAATTTTGACATTTTAAATTTTTCCTTTCGTGGTATTAACGGACTTTCGTCCTTCCATGCTCATTGTTTTGCCGCCTGTGCAATCAAAGATTGCTTCATTCCTTTCGTTTACACTACAGTCATAACGGCGGTCTTATTATGTTTCGTCTTCAGTTCGCCGGCTAAACGCCGCCAAATTCAGACTTCACACCGGCTTTAGCATTATTCTTTAACTGTTACACCCATTGCACGACATGAACCTGCAATCATTTTTACTGCAGCATCCATTGTTGTTGCATTCAAATCGTCCATTTTAATTTTAGCGATTTCTTCCAATTGTGCTCTTGTGATTTCAGCAACTTTATCTTTGTTAGGTACTGATGAGCCTTTTGAAAGATTTAATGCTTTTTTAATCAACACAGGAGCAGGTGGTGATTTGATTATGAATGTAAAGCTTTTGTCTTCGTAAACATCAATAACTACAGGGATAATATATCCTGCTTTGTCTTGAGTTTTTGCGTTGAACTGTTTACAAAAATCCATGATGTTAACACCATGCTGACCTAATGCAGGACCAACCGGTGGTGACGGATTTGCTTTTCCTGCTTCGATTTGAAGCTTAATTTTTCCTACTACTTTTTTTGCCATTTTTTTCTCCTTTTGTGGTTCAATCGGGGGCGTCCCTTCCACATTTTTGTACTTACATTTCGTCATTCTGAACTCGATTCAGAATCTTTTATTATTGACCCTGAAACAAGTTCAGGGTGACACTTTATTAAAGTTTATTAATCTGCTTATATTCCAATTCAACAGGTGTTTCACGACCGAAGATTGAAACATTTGCTCTAAGTTTTGATTTATCAGGGTATACTTCGATGATATCAGCATCAAAGTCTGCAAACGGTCCTGAAATAATTCTGACTTTATCACCTGCTTTAACGTCAAGTTCGATTTTTTCAACTTGAGATGTTGATCTGTGAAGAATTTTTTTAATTTCACTTTCTCTGGCAGGTATCGGTTTTTTAGCTGAGCCAACAAATTTTGTTACACCTGATGTATGTCTTACTACGTACCAGCTGTCTTCATCCATTATCATTTCAACTAAAACGTAGCCCGGGAAGATTTTTTCTTCTTTTTCCTGTCTTTTACCTGACTTCATTTGAGTTACGGTTTTTTGAGGAACTTCTATTCTGAAGATTTTATCACCCATATTCATGTATTCGATACGTTTTTCAAGGTTTACTTTTACTTTGTTTTCGTATCCTGAATATGTATGAACGATGTACCATCTTTTTTGGTTCTTCTTAGCTTCTTTAGCTTCGCGAGATGCTGTTTCTTCAGCTTCTGCCTGTGCTTGTTCTGCCAGGATATCCTCGTTTAATTGTTCTTCCATTGTTTTTTCTTCTTTAGTCATAAGCCACCTTTATAATTTTAGTTAAAATTTTACTTAATAAGGCTAAGCAATCCTTTAAATAAAAGATCTATTAAATATATTGCTACTGTGAAAACAAACACGATAACAATTACGGAAAAAGTTTCAAAGATTACTTGTCTTCTTTCCGGCCAGCTAACCTTACCCCATTCGGTTTTTACCCCTTTGAAGTATGTTTTTATTGCATCTAATGTGTTGTTCATATTTTGTAATCCTTTATTTTTGTTTTAAAATCGCGCCCTGAAGGACTCGAACCCTCGACATCCGGTTTTGGAGACCGACGTTCTACCAACTGAACTAAGGACGCCTGCGGGGTTTACACCCCTTTGTTTCCTTTTAGAAAAACTGTGCCTTGAATTTTGCTGTGCTCAGGTTAGGTATTCATTTCGCTTCGCTGCTATTCATTATAACCTTCGCACCTGACGGGACTTCGCTGACGCTTCGCCCTACGCAAAATTCGCTATTTCGTTTCTTTGTGTGCAGTATGTTTTTGACATTTAGGACAGTATTTGTTTAATTCCAATCTTTCCTTAATGTTCTTTTTGTTTTTTGTTGTTGTGTAGTTTCTTTCTTTACATTCTTCACATGCTAAAACTACCATTCTGTCATTTTTTCCTTTGATACCCATTTGTTTTATTTCCTTTTTGTTTTATTAACTTGTTTCCTATTTAAAATAGAATGTGCTGTACACATTCTATCTATTTCGGCTTATACCATGATTTTATATCAAACAAAATAAATTGCAAACGAATTGTAAACAAATACTACAAGGGTAAAAATAAAAGCAGAACCAAGTATTTTCCGGCTCTGCTTTTTAGTATCTTTATAAATTTATCTTAATGGAGTTTGAGTTGAATATCTGCCTACAGAATCAGCTCTTAATTGTTCCATATAAATTTGTCCGTTTTTAACAACTTGTTGAAGTTGGGTAAGATTACCTTCAAGACTTGTTAGTACTTGTTCTGCGTATAATTCTGCACCTTCTCTGATTTTCATTGCTTCATCAGTTGCTTGAAGTCTAATCTTATCAGCATCTTGAAGTGCAAGATGTTTAATTCTTTCGCATTCTTCTTTAACTTCGTTGGTTATTCTAATACCTTCTCGTTCGATAGCTTTAATTTGATCAGATTCGGAAAGTTTTCTGTCAGCTTCAGCTTGAGCTTTTTGTATAATATCGGCTGCTTCAGCTTGAGCTTTGTTTTGAAGTCTTTCTTTATCTTTTATAAACACTCTTGCTTCCTGTACTTCTGTTGGAAGAGCCATATATATTCTATCAATTAATGTTTCAATTTCCTTTTTATTTACTACGGTGTATTTTAATACAGAATAACCCTCATCTAAGGCTATTTCTAACATCTTTAGTAAATCATACACTCCATTTTGCGGCATGTCTAATATCCCTTATCCCTTTCACATTTTGTAATACTAATATTTTACATAAGCAAAAATTAATTGTCAAATAATATATATACATGAGTATTACATATGTTAACATGTATTAAGATTATCTATTTATTAAGTTTTTCAATTGTTGTAAGTTCCTTTGGAAGTGAGGTATAGATTTTGTCAAGAATTTGCTCCAGTTTGTTTATGTTTACAATCGCATATTTTGAAAATGTCAAAGGTACTTCAACAGAAGTGTCAAGTTCTGATTCTAAATCCCTTATGTTATCATAAACTTCGTTTTTTTCTTCTTTGTGATTTTCAGGTTCAATGTCAAGGGATTTAAGGTATTGACGAGCTTGGTATACATCTTCGGGTAATGTTGCGTACAGTGTGTCGATAAATTGTTCGACTCCTCTTTTATTTACTGCGGTATAACCTTTAAAAATTGGCAGTTTATAGCTTTTTATTGTTATATATTCTTCTAAATCTTTTAAAATGGCTTTTGTTTTAGATTTCATAAGTTTATTTCCTTTGAGTTAAGTAGTTGTAAACAGGTTTTGGAACAAACTTTGATATATCGCCGTTGTTAGCTAAGATTTCTTTAATTGTGCTTGATGAAATAAAGTTATATTCAGGTTTTGTTGTTAAGAAAACTGTTTTAACCTTGTCACAAAGTGCGCTGTTTGTTTGTGACAATTGCATTTCGTATTCAAAATCAGATACGGCGCGAAGTCCTCGGATTAGAATTTCTGCACCGTGTTTTTGAGCGTAATCTATTGTAAGCCCTTCAAAAGCGTCAACTTCAACATTATTAAGATTTTTTATGCTTGCTTTAATCAATTCTACTCGTTTTTCAACGGGAAGGAACCCTTTTTTTTCGCCGTTATGAGCAACTGCGATAATTACTTTGTCAAAAATTTCTGCTGCGTTTTGTAAAATATCTAAGTGTCCTTTTGTTACGGGGTCAAAGCTTCCCGGATATATTGCTATTTTCATTGTGTCCTCTTTTCAGGTTGATTATAATTTATTTTGAGTTTTTTTTCAACAGATTTGTTGCAGTGGCGTGTATTTTGAGGATGTTTGTAAAGTTATGTAACAACATGAATCGACTCGCGCAATTTTTGATATAAAAAATACTTTATTAGTATATAAGAACGATATATAAATTATTTTATATATAAATTACTACCTTCTACTTTCTACCTACTAATCTTTACACGAGGAATTGTAAAAGATTCCAAGGAAGCTTCTATTACAGAAGCTTTTTTTTTGCATTTTTGGTAGGGCGCCGTGTGAGCGATAGCGAACCCAGCCCGTGAGAGCAGGTAGTTCGAATGAACGGAACATAATGTGGCGACGTAGGAACGGGGGGCAAAGCCTAAGGACCACAGGAGTGGTAAAGCCGGTGAGTCGTTGCAAATGCGAAGTCGAGCGAATGCGAGCGGTTATTTCATCTCGTGGCAGACTTCCCAGCCTTCAAGTTTACAGTACAAATCACAAGAGAAACTTGCTGACTTGGCAGGCGTGGCGCGTTCTACAATGGGGATTATGGAACGAAGGTAACAATCTCCGATTATTCAGACTTTGGCAAAAGTTGCTAATGCACTTAGCATTGATATTCGTAAGTTATTTTCGTTTGATGATTAGTTTAAATAAAAGCGCTCTTGAAATTTACCCCTGTTCCTGATAAACTTTTGCTAACCTGTAGTTAGAAAGAAGGGACATAAAATGACTAAACGAGTTTTGTTATGTATTATGGACGGCTGGGGAATTTCAACAGGGTCCGAAAAGTATGACGCAACCAAACTTGCACATCCTGTTAATGTGCCAAGATTAGAAAAAGAAGAGAAATTTATTCAAATAAAAGCTGACGGTGAAAACGTAGGTTTGCCACACGGTCAAATGGGTAATTCAGAAGTCGGTCACTTGAATTTGGGTGCAGGCAGAATTGTTTACCAGGATTTATCTAAAATTAATAATGCGATAAAAGACGGAAGTTTCTTCAAAAACGAAAGATTTTTGAATGCAATCGAACACGCTAAAAAACATAATTCTGCATTACATATTTACGGGCTTGTATCAACAGGCGGAGTGCACTCATCTTTAGACCATGTATTAGCACTTATCAAAATGGCTGCTGATAACGGTTTAACAAAGGTTTATGTACACGCATTTTTAGACGGTCGCGATACTCCGCCGTCAAGTGCTTGTGAATACCTGCAAATCGTTGAAGACGAGTTGAAAAAATACAACCTTCCTCCTGTTGCAACAGTTATCGGACGTTATTACATCATGGACAGAGATAACCGTTGGGATAGGGTTGAAAAAGGTTACAATGCTTTATTACTTGGCGAAGGCGAACATGCTCCGACTGCTATTGAAGGTGTTAAACAGTCTTACGCAAAAGGTGAAACCGATGAGTTTGTTTTACCGACTGTTATCGGCGGGGAAGAGTCAAGAATCCATGATAATGATTCTATAATTTTCTTTAACTACCGTCCTGACAGAGCAAGAGAAATTACTAAAGCAATCAATTTTGCCGATTTTGACGGATTTAACAGAAAGAAAGTTCTTAAAAACATCTTGTACACAACAATGACAAGTTATGAAGCAACTTTCACATTCCCTGTAGCATTCCCGAAAGAAAGAATGGTTAATATTTTGGGTGATGTTTTGGAAGCTAACGGAATTAATCAATTCAGAACAGCCGAAACAGAAAAATATGCTCACGTTACATTCTTCTTTAACGGCGGAATTGATGAACCGCAACCTCACGAAACACGTGTTCTTGTAGCATCACCTAAGGTTGCAACATATGATTTGCAGCCTGAAATGAGTGCTCCTGAAGTTTGTGATAACGTATTAAAAGCCATTGATGATCCTAAATATCAATTTATTTTAGTAAACTTTGCAAACCCTGATATGGTAGGTCATACAGGTGTTATTGAAGCTGCAACAAAGGCTTGTAAAGTTGTTGATGAATGTGTCGGTAAAATTGCCGATGCTTGTAAAGAACATGGTATCGTAATGTTGTTAACCGCTGATCATGGTAACTCTGAAACAATGGTTGACGAAACGACAGGCAAGCCGCAAACTGCGCATACAACAAACGAAGTTCCGTTTGTGTTAATTAATGCTCCTCATGGAACCGAGCTTCGTGAAACAGGTGCATTGTGTGATGTCGCTCCGACCGTATTACAATTGTTCGGTATTGAGCAGCCAAAAGAAATGACAGGTAAGTCGTTGATTAAATAGATTAAATTGCCACCCTGAACTTGATTCAGGGTCTATCAATACTTATTAAATTGATAGATTCCGGATCAAGTCCGGAATGACGGTGTTTGTAAAATTAAGGTAAAAGTATGAGTAATAAGATAGAAGATTTAGATATTGATTTTTCATTTAAAAAGAATAACGTTGATGAATTGTTTTACAATTTGAGCGAGAACCCTGAAAATTTTAAAAACAAGGATTTTCGCTATACCTTGAGTATGATTTATCAAATTATTGAAGATGAATTTGCGGGGATTTTCTTAAGTCCGAACGCTCCGACCCGTAATACTAACTTCTATTTAATTAATAACGGAACTACTGTTAAAGGTTCGAATTTGTCATTTTTTGTTACTCCTACCAATAACTTTCAATACTATTTAAAATCAAAGGGTTCATTATTCCGTTTTAAATCAGAGGTTTTAGGTGATAAAGTCGGATATCATATGGCTTGGGATTTGGTTATGGATTATTTCGGAGGGTTTGGGAATGTCGTTGACCTTTCTGATTTAACTCCGACGTTTATTTATTTAAATAAGTTGACTTATTTTGTTATGAAGCTTATTGAAAAACTTTATTTTATCCCGACTGTTAAACGTTACGGACAGATGTTTCGTATAGTTTATGAGCCGATTATTAACAATCAAAAAATGGCTAGAATTATTAACCTGTTTGAAGAATGTATGCCTGATGATTTGTTTATTAAGGGTGAAAAACCGAAAAACTTTGTCTATGAATTTATTTATACATACTTAAATTATGTTATTTATAAGTTTTTGGGTATTAAAATGTACAGATTTAAAGACGTTAAATCAGGTACTTATTTATTGAAGGATTTAGAGCAGCGTGCGGTACTTAAGGGTAAGGATTATGCCGAAAGCTTTGCACAGTGGTTTGATGAGCTTTATCTTGGTAAATACGATGTTATTCCGTTTTTCAAGATAGAAAAACAGGAAGATGAAATTTTCAGATTAAAAGTTTATATTAAAGACAGAAAAAATAATGAAAGCGTCTTAATTGATAATCTTTACACAGATGAGGAAGTTTTTGGAGCAAAGGCAAGTGATATTTCAAGAATTGTAGAAAAACAGCTTAATTACGCACTTCGCTATATGCCTGAACTTGAAGAACTTTTTGAGGATGAAGATAAGCTATATCTTGATTTGAACTTAAACGAGGTTTATAAAATTATTACCCAAACTGCATATTATCTTCAAAAGGCTCAAATTGAGGTTATATTGCCTGATGAGCTTAATAATATTGTTATTCCGCGAGCTTCAATCAATGCTAAAGTTAAGGCTTCAAGAACAGAAGATTTGGCGGATTTAATTAATAATAATACTCCGTCTTCTAAAATTTCGCTTGACGATATTTTGGAATTTACGTACGAAATTGCTATCGGGAATGAGAAAATTTCACTGGAAGAATACAAAAAATTACTTGAAAATAATAACGGTTTGATTAAATACAAAAATAAATATGTATTGATTGACCAAGAGGAAAGCAAGAAAATTTTTGAACAGATTGCTAAGTCTAACCTTAAATCAATGTCAAGAATGGAACTTATTCACGCTTCATTATCAGGTCAGTTAGATCAGTATGATTTTGATTATGATGCTGCATTTGCAAGAGTTTTGGCTGATTTTACAAAACCTGTTGAAATGACTGTACCAAAAGACTTGAAAGGCGAATTAAGACCATACCAGGAAATCGGTTTAAAATGGTTGTGGACAAATGTTTCAAAAGGTTTCGGCGCATGTATGGCTGATGATATGGGGTTAGGTAAAACCATTCAGGTTATCAGTTTAATATTAAAGATGAAAGAAGAAGGCAAGCTTAAAAAGCCTGTTCTTGTAATTTGTCCGACAACTTTGATGGGTAACTGGATGAAAGAATTACAGTTGTTTGCGCCAAACATTGATGCTGTAATTTATCATGGTGCTGACAGGCAATTAGATGTAAATCACGATGTAATTCTTACAACTTACGCGATTATGAGAATTGATGTAGAAGAGTTGAAGAAAAATGCCTGGAGCATGATTATTGTTGATGAAGCTCAAAATATCAAAAACCCTGATACGGCGCAAACTCTTGCTATCAAGATGTTAAAGTCAGACGTGAAAATTGCGATGACAGGTACTCCTGTAGAAAACAGATTAACAGAACTTTGGAGTATATTTGACTTTATTAATAAAGGATATCTTGGTTCATTGCGTGAGTTCCAAAAAAGTTACGCAATTCCTATTGAAAGATTTAAAGAACATACAAGAGCAAACAAACTCAGAATGTCTATTTCTCCGTTTGTTCTAAGACGTTTGAAAACAGATAAACACGTAATTTCCGACCTGCCTGAAAAAATGGTACTTAACGAATACTGTTACCTTTCTAAACCTCAAGCTCTGTTATATGAAAAAACATTAAACGAAATGATGACAAAAATCAGCGGATTTACCGGTGTAAATAGACGCGGAAATATCTTTAAACTTATCACTGCGCTTAAACAAATTTGTAACCACCCTTACCAGTTCCTTAAATCAGGTGAAATGGGAAGAGAACTTTCAGGCAAAATGGAAAAATGTATTGATTTGGTTCAAAGCATTCTTGATAATGATGAAAAAACGCTTATATTTACACAGTATAAAGAAATGGGCGATATTTTATGCAAGGTAATTTCTCAGGAATGTAATACAGAGCCGCTGTTCTTCCACGGAAGTTTAACAGTTTCTCAAAGAGAAGATTTAATCGAACGATTCCAAACCGATAATGATTGCAAAGTAATGATATTATCACTCAAAGCGGGCGGAACAGGTTTGAACCTTACAAGCGCGACAAACGTTATTCACTACGACTTGTGGTGGAACCCTGCGGTTGAAGATCAGGCAACAGACAGAACTTACCGTATTGGTCAGGACAAAAACGTAATGGTTCACAGAATGATTACATTAGGCACTTTTGAAGAAAAAATCGATGAAATGCTTAAGTCTAAAAAAGAACTTGCCGACCTTGCAGTATACGAAGGTGAAAAGATTATCACAGAACTTTCAGACGAAGAAATCTACGAAATCTTTACATTATCAGCATAGAGTTAAATTTTGCGTTATAAAATTTTTATTCCGTAAGTATCAATGCTTGATTTCAAGTTTTCGTTATCAATCTTGTTGTAGTCTACTAAATCAAATTTATATGGTGTGGGAAGTTCGTCAAGTTCAGTTGAAATATGACGCAGTTTCTTTTCGCTAATTTGTCCGAAAACAGCAATATCAATATCTGAAGACGATTTAAATTTACCTTTCGCTCGTGAGCCAAAAATTTTAACTTCTTCAATTTCTGAAAAAGTTTTAAGTAAATTTATTATTTTTTCTAAAGTATCTTGAGGAAGTCCAAATTTATTCATTTGTTTTGCTCTTAAAATGTTCTGACAGATTATTAATTTGTTCAATATAAATATTCAAAATATCTTTGGCAAGTTCGTTTGCAAATTCTTCTTTGTAGGTATGAGAAGTTTTATTTCTTGCTTCCATCATTTCAATCCAAATTTGACCGTCTTTAATAATATTATTGGAAAAAGATTCTTTGATGACTTCTCTTGGAGTATCGACTTTTATTCCGTTAAATTGCAGATAATCTTTCAGGGTTTTCCACGCAAGTTCAAATGATATTTCAAATGACTGAACTAAAGCCATTATATAGATTTTATTCAAACCATTTTTTTCAATACATTTTTTTGTATCTTCAAGGTTAACAACAGATTTTTGAAAGTTTTCATAACGTTGAAGCCAACGAACTTCTTGCATAAACATTTCTCCTTTAAATAGATTTTATCACGCTGTTTTAATATGTGCAAGCTCATTTTATCAGCTAAAAATCTCTTATAAAATTTTGGAGGAGATATATTTTTTTACATATCAATCAAAGTAAAATCATCATCAAGTTCATCTTCAATTATTTTAATTAATTCTGAAAGTTTTATGCCAAGAGCTTCTGATAATTTCCAAAGAGTTAAAAATTTAGGTTCCCGAATGCCTTTTTCAAGTACACTCAAGGTACTTTTTTCTAAACCGTATTCATAAGCAAGTTTATTAATAGATAATCTTTTCTTATTACGCATGTTGTAGATTATCTTACTGAGAATTTTAAGTAAATGTAAACTTTGTTTACTATGTTCTTGCATTTGTTTAGCTTAACTGATAATCTTGTTTTAAATGTTCCGTTGACGGAACATATGTTGTTCAAAAAACGACATGATAAATATAATTGTAAATTAATCATCTAACTTTATCTTATAGTTATAATTTTTGAACAAATCAACCAATGAAACATCTAACGTATGACATAATTTCAATAATGTAAAAAACTTAAAGTCAACTTGAGCATTTTCAATACGGCTTAAAGTTGCAGAAGTTACGCCGCCACGAGAAAAAGTTATATTATTTAATGAACCTGATTTACTTGTTCTTATTTATGATGAAAATCTTGTAACGTATATTAATACCTTTATATTTACCCCTACAGTATAATAAGCCCTCTTTTTGCGGCAATAATTACTGC
>CAMDYM010000061.1 GCA_945910425.1 uncultured Candidatus Melainabacteria bacterium
GACGAATTTGTGGAAAGTTATTTAAGACAAAATACATAAGGAGAGAATATATGGACGGAAACCTGGACGAATTTGTGGAAAGTTATTTAAGACAAAATACATAAGGAGAGAATATATGGAGCAAGAGGTTACAATAAAAGATATTTTTAAACATTATCTTTCATCTGTCGTTATTTACGGGATTATACTTGCGATAATAGTTAATTGTCCTGTTTATTATGAATCAATAGAACACGAATATTTTAATTATATTTACTTTTTTATAGTTTATTTTCTTTGTTATGTATTCATTGCACCGATAATCTATTTTACCATTAAGCCAAAATCAGTACTTGAATCAAAAAGCCTTGCAATCGTAAATTATATTGTAAGACAATTTAAAAAGCCCGAATCAACTAAAGAATTTTTAGAAAACATTGAACCTAAAGAAAATGAAAAACAAGCAATGATGATACTGTTTATCAAAACATTTTTCTCCGTAACCTGTGTAAATATGCTTTGTAATACATTATTACCGTCTTTAGGTTATAACTTTGATTTTATCGGAGCAATTTCTACAACATTCATACAATACTTAAAAGAAGGCTCAGGATTCTGGCAAAACCTGTGCCAATACATAATTGACACAGGCGATATGTGGATAAAACTAATATTAACTGCAACAACTTTAGTTTTAACTTTCAGCTACCTGACAGATACTTGTTTATTTAAAAACAAAATCAAATCAGCAGACACAACACCATTAGGTGTACTTTCTTGTATAATCTGCTACTACCCGATTACGATTTTAACCTCAAAATTTATAACTCTCTCGTTAGAAACCCTTATTCCTGTAGAAAACGCTATTGTTTTAACGATTTTAAATGTACTTATTATTCTTGTTAACTTTATAGGTTTGCTTGCAGTATTAAGACTGTTCGGAAAATCAGGAAACCTGACAAACCGTGGTATTGTGACAGGTTTCCCTTATAACATAATAAGACACCCATCTTATACAATGCAGGTTTTATACATAATCCTGACATCAATCCCTGTATGTTTTGTTCCTGCATACTCATTAGGAGAAAAATTCTCACTGTGGGTTGGAATCCTAATCTGGATTTACATTTATTACCTACGTTCAATAACAGAAGAACGGCACTTAATCAAAGACCCAGAATATCAAAAATATGTTGAAAAAGTTAAGTATAGATTTATACCAAAAGTATTTTAAGTTATTGAAAACAGCGGGATTATTTTCCCGCTGTTAAATTTTATAAAATTTGCGCGCAAAAAATAAAACTTTTCGATTTAATACAAATAAAGGAATAAAAGATATGAAAATTTTGCCAAAATTCGGTCGCAGTGTTTCAAGGTATATAAACAAAAATACGGTTAACGGAAGATATAATCGCCACATGGATGCAGCCTGCCTTAGCGGAATTGCAGCCATAACTCATGGAATTACAACCGCAACAATACCTGGGCTGACACATTGTGAACCTGCAAATTTAGCTATAAATCTTGGACTTTGGGGAGTTTACGTTAAAAACTTCGGAGAAGCAATAATTGACCGAATAAAACTTCGCCCGATAATAAAACGAGCTAAAGCAATCAAGAAAGCTGCCAAAAACATTAACTCTTGATATTTAATTATTTACGTAATAGAGTAAAAACAGGAAACATAAAATATTAAGGAAGAGTAGCATTATGAATAGCTATATTGAAAAAATTTTAAATGAAATTAAAACCAAAAATTGTTATGAAAAAGAATATATACAGGCAGTCGAAGAGGTTTTATCAACAATTGAGCCTGTAATTAATCAACATAAAGAATTTGAAAATATTGCACTTTTGGAAAGAATGACAGAACCTGAACGACTTATCTCATTTAGAGTACCTTATGTCAATGATGAAGGAAAAACAATTGTTCACCGAGGATACAGAGTACAATTCAGCAGTCTGATAGGACCATATAAAGGCGGATTAAGATTTCACCCGAGCGTTAACCAAAGTATTATGAAATTCTTAGGCTTTGAACAGATATTTAAAAATGCACTGACAGGACTTCCGATTGGCGGAGGTAAAGGCGGCGCGGATTTTGACCCTAAAGGTAAATCAGATAATGAAATTATGAGATTTTGCCAAAGCTTTATGACTGAACTTCAACGCCACATCGGGCAAGATGTTGATGTTCCGGCAGGTGATATTGGTGTAGGCGCACGCGAAATAGGTTATCTTTTCGGTCAATACAAAAGAATAAGAAACGCTTATGAAGGCGGAGTTTTAACAGGTAAAGGCTTGTCTTACGGCGGTTCTTTAGCAAGAACTGAAGCTACAGGTTACGGCTTAATATACTTTATGCGTGAAATGCTGTCTGCTAACGCTCAAAACATTCAAGGCAAAACAGTAACAATCTCCGGTTCTGGTAATGTTGCAATCTACGCCTGTGAAAAAGCTCAAAGTTATGGAGCATTTGTTGTAGCAATGAGTGATTCTAAGGGTTGTATTTATGATAAAAACGGAATAGACTTAAATATTATAAAACAAATTAAAGAAGTTGAACGAGGAAGAATTTCAGATTATGTAAAATACAGACCTGAAGCTGAATATATCGAAAGAACAAGTGACGATTCACCTATCTGGAATATAAAAACCGATATTGCACTTCCTTGCGCTACTCAAAATGAGTTAACACTAAATTCGGCTAAAAAACTTGTAGAAAACGGTGTTATTGCAATCGGGGAAGGTGCTAATATGCCTTGTACTAAAGATGCTACAGAATACTTCTTAGCACACAATGTTCTTGTTGCGCCGGCAAAAGCCGCAAACGCAGGCGGCGTTGCAACATCTGCTATTGAAATGAGCCAAAACAGCATGAGATACTATATGACATTTGAAGAAGTTGACGCAAAATTAGATACAATCATGGTTAACATTTTCAAATCCTGCAAAGATGCAGCAGAAAAATACGACTTAGGAAACAACTACGTTGCAGGTGCAAATATCGCAGCATTTACAAAGTTATCCCAAGCAATGGTTGCTCAAGGTATTGTCTAAGCCTGTTTATCATGCGGTAAATAAGGATACATATTTGTAGGAAATGCTGATTTTGTTTCTAACGCCACATTTCGTGAGATTTTAATTTTTTCAAATTCTTTAAAACGAGCCTCTACTTGTTTTAAAGCTTCAGCAAGACTCACATCATCAGGGTTATTCAAAACTTTTGTATAAAGTTCATAATATTCTTTACCGACAGCATTGTATTCTAAAATAAAATCCAAATCCTGCATGCGCTGTAGATATTCAGCGCGTTTCACCGTAGGCAGAGTTGTATCTTCTAAAATCGCAGATATTTTAGCTTTTTCAAATTCAGCAGCAGTATTTCTTGCTAAGATTTCTTCAGGTGAGAATTGGTATTGATTAAAAGCTTTTTTATTCGTACCAAAAATATTAACAACTATACCGCCATTTCTTGAATTTCCTTCACACGTTGCAACATAATCCTTTAAAGACTCTATTGCAATTTGATGTTGCTCAGGAGAAAGAGTCATTGGGTCAAGATTTTGAATTTGTACATTAGAAAAGAACTTAAATCTTGTTTTATGAGATGTTACATAATTTTGTAAAACTTCTAATGCAGCTTCACGGGTTCCTCCGTTTTGAACTATAAACTCAGGGTTTGTATCAAGAAGCTGAGCTAATTTAACTTCCGCATTTGAAACATCTCCGCTGCCAAAAATAAATTCATCGGCATAACGTAAGAAATCCTGACGCATTTTCGGTGTCATTTTTGGGGCATCCATCATTACATTACCTAGAATTGATCCTTCTTTAATGACTTGTTCCGGTTCACCGTTTAAAATCCTGTCACGTAAAAGTTCTTTAATTACAAGTTGAGATTCTTCTTTTGATAAAGATGACCTTAAAATTGCCATTTTTGCATGTAAAGCTTCATGAGAAACTATTTCGTCTAATGATACGAAACTACCGCCTCGATATCCGCCTGTGTTAACAACAATACTGTGACTGTTTTGGGAATAAGCACCACCTTTTCTAGGATTTTGAATATTCAATAAAGCCTTTATTCCCGATTCATCAGAAGTTAAACTTGCAGTTTTAGTATCCTGATTCAGTACAGATTTTATTCTTGCTAAAATCTCTTCATTTGTCATACCTTTTAAGTTATCACTCGTAGCAAAAAATTCTGCACTAAATGGTTCAGGATTAGGATTCATATAATCTTTATAACGCAACTGAGTAGTTACATAATCAGAAATAATTTTATTTGCATCTTCAACCGTTTGATAGCGTAATTCATCGGAAATTTCAAGTTTTGGTCTGAGTTCTTTAGGCACACCCATTTCATCAAAAGTTTTATCAAAAATTACCTGAGCTTCCTGTCTGATATCTCTTGTCGTCATATTGGAACGGCGATTAATTTCTTCAGGAGAAACTCTGGATTTTGTTTTTATTATATTTCTTAATCTTGTAAATCTGGCAATAATATTAGAAGGTTTCAAACTGTTTCCAATAGCTTTTAATCCATCTTTTGAAAATATCTTCAAAGTATCTTTTAAAGCTGAGTATAAACCGTTATTTTTAACCTTATCGGTGATTTTGAGTTTTTCTAATACTGTTAACGGTCTTCCTGCCTTTTGAGCTTCTACTAACTCAAGTGTACAATTTGCAGAATTTTTCAATCCTAAAGCGGTAAGAACGGTTCCAACTACACCTGTACCTATCTTTTCAAACGCTTTTTCAGAGTTATCATAATTACCGTTTTTATATTCTTTAACCGCATTATAAGTACCTTTTCCAACTTCATAAAGGCTTAACGCCCCAAATCCTACAGTCATCAAAGGACCTAAAGCTGGAACTGCCATACAAGCAGCAATAGTCGCACCAATCATTCCAAGCGAAATAAACGGATGTTGAACTACTGCTTTTAAGGGGCTTATTATACCTTTTCCAAAGTTTTTCAACGCTTCAAGCTTTGTGAACTTATTATCACAAGACGGATCTTCTTTCTCAAATTTATCCGATAAGTCTTTTACTGACGTAAAATATGGGGTATTTTTTAATTTATTTACCTGAGCTTTATTAGCTACCACACCAAGATTAATTTTTGAAACTTCCATAAACCTTCCTTATTTACTACCATATTAAATATAAAAAATATTATTACAAAAATTTGCTATTATATTAAGAAAAATAAAAAAGAGCCTCATAATGAAGCTCTTTTTATATTTTTTACAACGCGAAATCTTCTTCCGTCATTTCTTCATACTCATCAGGCGTAACGGTATCTGGAGCCTGAGGTTCGGGTTGAAGTCCTTTTTCGTAAAGCTCAGCACTTTTACGTTCCAAATCAGAAGATGCAATAACCAAATCTCTGTCTTTTTGAGCTGCAATAACTCTTACTGTAGCTTCTGTCGGAGAACCGTCTTCCCCTACGACTTCTTGAACGGCAAAACTTTCCCAATCATCAGGCAAATCGGCTATTGTTGTATAATCCTTGCGCTGACCAAGACGTTTATCTATTTCTTTTTTGAGAACTTTGGCTACATAATCTTTTTGTGACATAAATCTACACGGATAAACAATTTCTGAACCGATTACTTCTTCAGGATCTCTTCTTTCGTGTTTTTTAAATAATTCGGCAGCAACTTTAAGATGTCCTATTTCATAATCAACAAATTCTTCCCAAATAGCACGGAGTTCTGTATTTTCTTCGTCTTCCATACAGTTATAATATGTACAAACTTCTGTAAATTCATGAAGCAATAATTTTTCGTACCAGGATTCTGTCGGGTCAATCAAAGATTCATACATTGTAACGTGCTCTTCTTCAACGTCTTTAATTTCCGCATAAGTTTCTCTTAAGCATTCGTTTCCGTAGCACATACCGTGTTCTGCGTAATAATTATGTGTTTGCTGTTCTCCTGATACTAAAGTTAAAATATTAACCTTAGTTTGCGGTGTTACAGTTTCTTTGTCATAACACTTGCGAATACGCATCATGTTACAGTTGTGATGATTTTGAGTCGGTCTACCAAAGATTACATCCGTTTGAGATTGCAAAATCTCATTAGGAGAAATTCCGTGCTCCATATAAGCCCACTGACTGTAGCGGTACAAATGATCAAAATCTTCTAATAACCCAAAATCAAAGGTTTCTTTAACATAAGGATCGGGTTCATTCTGGGCAAGCCAAGCGGTCAAATCAACCGCAACCTGTTCATAGCCTAAAGTTGTTTCTAATACTGATTGATCAGACGGTGTCAGCCAATTTACCGTTGATTGCTGCATGTCTTCTATTCTTCGGGTTAAAGCCAGAAATCTTTTTGTTTCTTCATCATCTGTATTTCTTGCAAAATTATGTTTAAAATTCCACGCTTCAACCTCGATACCGTTCATTAGTATCTGTCTTGTTCTGGTATAACAATCTACGTCATTTTTATTAAAATGTCTATGGGCAATATCATGCCAAGTTCTTAACTGTTTTTCAGGAATTATCCCTTTTTCTTTTAACGGATTAAAACTCATATATTTCTCCTTTCTCATTGGAACAATGAAAAGTTAATCGAAATATACAAGTTTTTAATCCCTCAACAGGCTATCTGTTATTATAACAGTTTAATTATTCGTCAAAATCTTGTACTTCTTGATAAATAACCCTTTC
Organism: uncultured Candidatus Melainabacteria bacterium; assembly: GCA_945910425.1. Classification (GTDB taxonomy): domain Bacteria; phylum Cyanobacteriota; class Vampirovibrionia; order Gastranaerophilales; family Gastranaerophilaceae; genus Zag111. The sequence continues at coordinate 6,665 of CAMDYM010000061.1, forward strand.
TTTCGCAACTTTCGGGCTGAAAGTTATACCGCCATCATGGTCATTTAAAGAACGAAGTAATTGTGACATTGTTCTGTAGTTTTCATCTTCTACAACATGGAATCTGTCTTTTATTACAGGAACATATTTTAAACTGTCTTTCATTTGGTGGCTGCTTGAATAGTGCATGAATAAATTTTTCAGGCATTTGATATGCTTTATCTGAAGAATTTTGTACTCCATAAGTAATTAATGCTGTTGGGTTTGCCGCAACAATATGAACTTTTGATTTATCTTTTGCTATGGTATTAATAACATGAAAAAAGTAATCCGGACTTGCATCAGTATTTAATTCCGTGTATGTCATGTTATTATTTGCATTTTTATTGAAAACTTTATTTATAGTACCTAAAAAACTTTCAATAGATATAATGTCTGTAATAACAAATTTTTAACACAAAATGTAATAAATATTTACAAAATCACATTTTTTTAACTTGCTTTCAAATGTTTTTATATACATTAGCCAAAAGATTATGTTATACATAGCCTTTTGGCTATAATTTTTTTAAAATTATTGCTTAAATTTAAAATTTATTATATTATTACAAAAAAATTTCAGATTGTTTCAAGAGGTAATGTATAGTGAAAAATTTAAGTAAAGCCAAAGTAAATTCTCCACTATTAGATGTTTTAATGGAATACTGTGATGAAATGATTACAATTAAGAGTTTAGATTTTAGATATCTTGATTGTAATAGAGCATTTCTAAATCATTTGGGATTAGAAAGAAAAGATGCGTTAGGTAAAACGATTTTTGAACTTTTACCTGAAGCGAATATTCCGCAAATTCATGAAAATGTCCAAAAAGCTATTGATACTAGAACTTTACAATCATACTCTTTTAGAATTGATACTAATAATACATCCAGATTTGTTCATCAAATATCAACACCTGTAGTTATTGATGATGAAATTAAGTATATTTTAACGATATCAAGAGATATTACATCAGATGAAATCATTAGAAATGAATTAATTGTAAAAAATAATCAGTTAAATACTCTTATGGAACATTTACCATTACTTGTATATATGAAAGACAAAAATAAAAAATATATTACAGGTTCCAAGCATGCAAAAGATTTTGTAGAATCCGGTTTTGACCCTTATGCTGATAATATTCGGATTGATATGTCAATTTCTGAAAAAGCTACAAATGAGGAAGACGATTATGTTTTGCAAAATAAAAAACTGTTAAGAAAGGAAAAATCTGCAGTTGACTACAATGGAAACACCCACTGGTACAGAATATTGAAAGCTCCAATAGTACGTGATGATAATTCTATTGAAGGATTGGTTACGATTGCAAAAAATATAGACCTTGAAAAAACTATTGAAAATCAAAAGGATTTGTTTATTGCAACACTTGTTCATGATTTAAAAAATCCTTTATTAGCGCAAATAAGCGGTATGAATTTGTTATCAAACGGATATTTTAAAGATTTAACAGAAGAACAAAAAGAGCTGCTTGATACAATATTAGAATCCGCTAACTATATGAAAGATATGCTATATACTCTTATTAACACATACAAGTATGATAACGGCAATGTTGTTCTTAAAAAAGACAAAACAGATATTGAACATCTTATAAAAGTTTGCATAAAAGAGCATTTATCTCTTGCAAAAGAAAATAATGTGCGAATTATTTACACATCAACATTAAAAAATGAAGAAAAATTTTTAGTTGTTGATGAAAAACAAATAAGGCGTGTTTTTACTAATTTATTGAATAATGGTATAAACTATGCATTCCAAAATTCCGAATTTAATATTTTAACTCAAATAAAAGATAATAAGATGGAAATAAAATTCGCTAATTCAAGCCCTCCGATAGATGAAGAGACAAAGGAACATTTATTTGAAAAATATATTTCCGGAGCGAATAAATATCAAAAAATAGGTTTTGGGCTTGGTATGTATTTATCAAAAAAGGTAATAGAAGCTCATGATGGAAGTATATATTATACGGAAGAAGGAGCTAACAATAATTTCATATTAGAACTTCCGTTACATGGACACAACAGTACTAACCAGATAAGATGGTGAAAAATAATAAGGGTTTTAACATGAAAATTTGTAAAAAATGATACTATGAGCGCAATTTCAGGTTAAAAAATATTTTTACATGTGTATAGAGAAAGTAAAGAGGGTAATGCTTTAATGGCAATCCAAAGCAATGACCCCAAAATCACTCTTGTCGCCGGTGGCTATCCATTATTTGTTAACAACAAAACTGCAGGCGGAATTGGAGTTGGTGGAGGCTCTGAAGAACAAGACTGTGATATTGCAGAATATGTTTTATTAAAATTTGAAGAATTTATAAAATAGTTAAATTAATGTATAAGGCAACTTTTAAACGAAAGTTGCCTGAAATTCCTAAACTATTTGTGAATTTATAGCGAAATTTAAGTAAAGTAGTTCAATAACAATTACGCCAGATAATCCATCATAATATCTTCAAGCCCCTGGAAAGTTTCCCCGGCTTGAGTTTTTACAACAGACGGACGCACAAAATCCGTAGCTATATCATCATAATTATCACCCAGAAAATCTCTTAAATTATGACCCGGAATAACCATATTATCATACTCATCACTGCATACGTAATCGCTGTTGACAACTATTTTTTCAGGAACAGCATCTCTTACTCTTTTTAAGAGCTTTGCAACAACTGAAAACATTCCCAACGTATCCGTATTTGGCAACAATGGTTCGCTATTAACACACAAATATGCATCTTGATTAGGAATTTTTACAAGTTGAATATTTACAAATCGATTATCTTCCAGCGGTGTGTATTTAAAAGTAAAGGGTTTAAGTGCTGCTTTCCTAAAATTTGAAAGGTCTTTTCCATCATAATCATCTGTTAATTGCATTGTCATAGAATACATATAATTATCATTTGGAGTATTCGGGTCTACGAATTTTACTGTACTTACATTTTTAAAACCTGTAAAAGATATGGACATAATTTCTCCTTTTGTGTATATAAAACCTGATAAAAATATTTTTTGCCATCAGATAAAAAAGACCTCTTTATTTTGAAGTTAACCTCTTAATATTAAAATTTGTAAAGCAGTGGCATTTCTAATAGCAAATTATTTAATAAGAAAAACTTTATATAAGAGTAAGTGTTGTCGTGTATAGAAAGAAAGGTAGGTTATTATGACCTCTATTAGTAACAATTATGTTTGGACTCCCGAATTAATTGAACAAGATAAAGCTTTGAAGGAAAAATATGGAGCCGGTGCTCATATTACACCTGCAAGAGAAAGTGATTATCGCCAAAAAGGATTACCTGTACCGACATTAAAAAATTTAGAAACAGATGTCGTAGAATTAAATAATAAAAAAGCTAAAGCAAAAGAGAAGAATGCTAATAACAAAACCCCATTAAATCTTTTCGGATTTAGCTTCCCATTTGTAAACCCTCCGATAATGGATCCATTTAATCCGGCGTCACCATTATACAATCCGTTTATGGATCCGGGTAATGTTGCATCCCCGATGAACCCTTGTAACATAGCATCACCGATGAATCCGTGTAATATACCGGGAATGATGTAAATCAAAGTTATTTAGGTACGATAGGCCTAAGATTAGCGAATTAAATATTATTAAGCAATATAAGAA
>CAMDYM010000062.1 GCA_945910425.1 uncultured Candidatus Melainabacteria bacterium
TCGGACTTGATATCAGAAATACGATTTACGGTATCAGAAGCGGTAAACACGAATATAAAACAGGGATTCCCGATGATATGACAAAACAGGAATTTATCGAATGGGCAATGGAAGAAATCCTTGTTCCGATTGACGATAATGTTGATATAATTGTTTCCTGGCTTGTGGGGTCAAAAGATTGCAGATGTCCTGTAACAAAGCTTATTAACGATGCTGTAAGTAAACTCATAAACACCTACGATATAGTAATTTTTGATTGCGAATTTGATTTAAAATACTTAAATCAACTTGTTGATACCGAGATAGATTCAACAATAATCGTTGCAAACCCGAGTGAAGAATCGGCACATCTTGCAAAACGTATTGAAGAATTTAGTTCAAAATACGCAGCAGGAACCCAACTGGGTGTTGTAATAAACAAAGTTGATAACAGTGACCTGTCTTCTGTTTATGAACTTTTGAGAAAATACGATTTGGATGTTCTGGGGGTAATTCCTTATGATAAAGAGTTAGAAAAAAACTCACTTTCAAGAGATTCAAAAGCAGTTCAAGACGCAATAAAAGAGTTTTATTTCAGACTAAATCTTCCACAAATAAAGCAATAAAATTTTGTCATTCTGAACTTGATTCAGAATCTTAAAATTTTATTATAAAAAGAGGTAAAATGGTAACAATACTGGACGGCAAAAAATTAAGAGAAAAAATTTTAGAAGATTTAAAGCAAAAACTTGACAAGTTTCAAGTTAAACCAACGCTTGTAGTGATTTTGGTCGGCGAAAACCCTGCAAGTAAGATTTATGTAAACAACAAGAAAAAGACAGCTGAAAAAATAGGTATTAATTCTCAGGTAATAAACTACCCGTCAAATGTTACAGAAGAAGAGTTATTAAATAAAATTGACGAACTTAATAACGACAAATCCGTAAGTGCAATACTTGTGCAATTACCTTTGCCTAAGCATATTTCAAAAGAAAACATAATGAATGCAATTTGCCCGAGAAAAGATGTTGACGGGTTTACGCCTTATAATTTCGGAAAACTGTTTTCTGGCGAAACTCCGACGGTTTATCCATGTACACCAAAAGGAATTTTGCTTTTACTTGATGAATACGGAATTGAACTTGAAGGACGTCATGCAGTAATTATCGGACGCTCAAATATTGTCGGAAGACCACTTTCACAAATGCTTTTAGACAGAAACGCGACAGTAACCGTTTGTCACAGCAAAACAAAAAACCTTACTGAAATAACAAAAACTGCTGATATTCTCATTTCAGCAGTAGGGAAAAATATTATAGAAGGGAAAATGTTAAAACCTGGTTGTGTTGTGGCAGATGTTGGGATTTTTAAAGATGATAACGGGAAAACCCGCGGAGATGTAGATTTTGAAAGTGTATCCCAAATTGCATCATACCTCTCACCTGTTCCGGGCGGTATCGGACCAATGACTATTACATCACTGATGCTTAATACCGTGGAACTTTTTGAAAAATTTTCATAAATTTCAGCTATTAACCGCCACTTGCAAGGTTTAATGTACAACTTGATTTGATGCTGTTGTTTACAAGTGTTTTCAAGCTTGATAATTCGTTATCAATAGCTGTCATTTGTGAATCGATTGAATCTTTTTCTGTTTGCAACTGGTTATCCAGTTCTTCATAATAAATGTAATCCGCATCTTCAGTATAATCAGGTGTTTGACCGTTTTCGTCTTTCATACCTGAATAGTATTTCTCAATAGCAGACATTTGTGCTAATGCTGCCTGACTTTGGTTTGAAATTGATAAATACTGAAGTTGTAAAAAATTCTTTTGTAAATTTAGTACGCTCTTTTGAGCCGCTAGTGCTAAGAATGCCATAATCTCATCTCCTTATTTTTAAAGTTCTCTCTTCTATATAAAGTTTTTTAGAAATACTCAATTTCAGCAAAGGATTTATTTGTTACATTTGTTTACAAAACCATTGTAAATATATTTGTAAATAACTTGCTCATTAACTAAAGTTCAAGTATCATGGATGTATAAGTTTTGGAGAGGAAAGGTTTAGGGATGCCGAAATTAGCAAGACAATACGATGAAGGGATGTACACAAGAACTCCTTCTTACGGGGAAATTCGCTATATTCGACAAGAACAGCCTCAAATTATACGAAGAAGAAAAAAACATAAAGCAAGAAAGAGAAATCCTTTAAAAGCCTTGGTTTCACTTTCACTTCTTTCAATTATGCTGTTTGGAGCAATGCCTTATTCATTTAAAAAACTTTCAAAAGGCTTATTTGTTCCGACCCCATACAGTAAAATCAAAACAGATTTAAGAGATATCGCATTTCCTGTTAACAATTATCTTGCAAATTCCCGGATTTTAGGCGAGCGTCAATTCAGCTACACAGCAGACAGTAAACATGCAAAAATGCTTCCTGTTAAAGAAAACGTTAACATGCCTGTTTTAAAACAAGAATTACAAAATTTAACCGAACTTTACCCGACAATTCAGCCGTCAGTTTACGTTTGGGACTATGAAACAGGTAATTATGTTGATTTGAACGCTTCAAAAATTTATGCAACCGCAAGTATTATCAAGATACCTGTATTAATTGACGTATTCAAATCAATTGAAGTAGGACAATTCTCACTAAATGATAAAATGTCATTAACGGAATACTATAGAACAGAGGGTTCGGGAAGTCTTCAATTTAAAGGAAATGCGCAGTATTCAATTGATGAACTGGCAAACAAAATGATAACCGAATCAGATAATTCAGCAACAAATATGTTGATATCAAAAGTCGGTTCAATGACAGATGTAAACTCGTCAATGAGAAGCTGGGGGATTAAAAATACCCGTGTAAACACCTGGCTGCCTGATTTAAGCGGAACAAATTACACAACTGCCCGTGAAATGGCACAAATGCTTTATAATATTGATGAAAACAGCGAGTTTTTAACAGAAGAATCAAGAGCAAAAATTTTCAATTATATGGGACATGTTCACAACAACCGCTTAATCCAAGCAGGACTTGGAGCAGGCGCAACATTTTTACATAAAACAGGCGACATTGGTACAATGCTTGGAGATGCAGGTATTGTAATTCAGCCAAACGGTAAAAAATATATTGTTGTAATTTTGGCAAACCGTCCTCATAATTCTGTTGCAGGTAAAGATTTTATCGTACACGCTTCTGAAATTATTTATAACTATATGGTGAAATAATGTTAAAAGAATTACTTGATACAAATCACTGTTTTAAATTGGTTTGCGGTGCAGGAAACGAAGATGTTGAAGAAATTAAACGTCTTGTTTATGTTTATGCAATAGCAGGTTGCAGATTTTTTGACCTGTCAGCAAACGAAGAGGTTATACAAGCTGCGCGTGAAGCTTTAGATTTAGCAAAAGTTTATGATGCGTACATTTCAGTCAGTGTCGGGATAAAAAACGACCCACACGTTAATAAAGCCGTAATAGATTACAACAGATGCGTAAACTGCGGGTCTTGCGAAGCTGTCTGTCCGCAAGGCGCAATACATTACGCTAAGGTTAAAAAAATCAAATGTATAGGCTGTGGCAGATGTTGGAAAGTTTGTTCTCGTGCCGCAATTTCTTACGTATCAGAAGAAAAAAACCTCGAAGAAGTTCTCCCGTCAATTGTTGAAAAAGGGATTGACTGTATAGAATTTCACGCAATGGGCACAGATGAAGAAGAAATAAATACTAAATGGGAATATATTAATAATAACTACGAAGGAATTTTGAGCATCTGTACAAGCCGCGGAAAACTAAGCGATGAAGCACTTATAAAACGAATTAAAGATATGATAAAAGACCGTAAGCCTTATACAACAATAATTCAGGCAGACGGGTTCCCGATGAGCGGCGGGGAAGATGATTATAAAACAACGCTCCAAGCTGTTGCAACGGCTGAAATCGTCCAAAACGCAAACTTACCTGTTTATTTAATGCTCTCAGGCGGAACAAATTCAAAAACAACAGAACTTGCAAAAATGTGTAATATTAAATATTCAGGAGTCGCAGTAGGCTCTTATGCCAGAAAAATTGTTAAAAGATGGATAAACAGAAATGATTTTTGGACAAACCCGAACGTAATTAAAAACGCGCTTGAAGTTGCAAAACCGCTTATTGATACAGTAATATCATAGGTCTTAATTATTATGGAAATTTATTATTTAAAAAAAGAAGAGTTTATAAACTCCATTAATATTGAAACACTGGAAAAGTTTACAGACGGAAGAGAATACAAATGCCGTGAAAAATATCTTGAACATCTATGCGGGCTGTTTTTAGTAAAATTTATCGCAAAACATATTTATGGACTTGAAGATACAAATATCATTTTAGAAAATCATAAACCTGTTTTTGCAAACCATAAACTGAACTTTAGCATATCTCATTCCAAAAACGTAGTAATGGCAGCATTTAACAACAAAAACATCGGGCTTGATGTTGAATATATGTACCCGAGAGATTACAAACGAATAATGGAAAGATATAACAGGAATATTAAAAACCCGACACGCCACGATTTTTACAGGTTCTGGACACTATATGAGGCAGAAATAAAACTCGGAGCAGAACCAAAATCGGTATATTCGGCTTTTTTAAACGAAGACTACATTTACACCTGCGTTTCAGATAGTGTTATCGTAACAAAATATGGAATAAAAGAACTTACTTTAAAAAGTAAAAACATTAACCTTGAAGAAGAGTATACTAACCCGCAAAATTTAAAAGCCTAAGTTGAATAAAAGTTTTGTTTGTTATAAATTAAGCATGTGTAATATATTATACGTAAAAGAAGGAGAACTCAAATGAGTGAAAGAAAATTAGTTGGAACAAACGAAATGTTCAAAAAAGCATTAGCAGGCGGATACGCTATCGGTGCTTACAACGTAAACAACATGGAAATTTTACAAGGTATTGCTGAAGCTGCTGAAGAAACTCAATCACCTATTATTTTACAGGTTTCAGCAGGTGCAAGAAAATATGCTAACCAAACTTACCTTATTAAATTAGTAGAAGCAGCATTAGCTACAACTACAGTACCTATCGCATTACACTTAGACCACGGTGCAGATTTTGAAATTTGTAAAGCTTGTATCGACGGCGGATTTTCATCAGTTATGATTGACGGCTCAAGATTCCCGTTTGAAGAAAACGTAGCTTTAACTAAAAAAGTTGTTGAATATGCTCACGAAAGAGGAGTTTCAGTAGAAGCTGAACTTGGTAAATTAGCAGGTGTAGAAGACGATGTTAACGTTGATGCTAAAGATGCTAAATATACTAACGTTAAAGAAGCTGTTGAATTTGTTAAACAAACAGGTTGTGACTCATTAGCAATTGCTATCGGAACATCTCACGGTGCTTACAAATTCGCAGGTGAAGCTAAATTAGACTTCGAAAGACTTAAAGAAATTAAAGATGCTTTAAAAGAAGCAGGATTCGGTGATTACCCAATCGTTCTTCACGGTTCATCTTCAGTTCCTGCAGAATTTGTTGCTAAATGTAATAAATTCGGCGGTAACTTACCAAACGCTCAAGGTGTTCCTGAAGAAATGCTTAAATATGCTTCTCAACACGGTGTTGCAAAAATCAACATTGATACAGACTTACGTCTTGCAATGACATCAACTATCAGAGAATTTTTCATCGAGCATCCTGAAAAATTCGACCCAAGAGAATACATGGGACCTGGTAGAACCGCTGTTAAAGAAATGGTTATGCACAAAATGCGTGACGTATTAGGTACAGCAGGACATGCTAAAGACTAATTTCGAGTATAAATAATAAAAAACGACCCGATTGAGTTTCAATCAGGTCGTTTTTTTATAAATCAATTTTCTTAAAATAATTTTTATCTTTCATCGCGCAAGCCGTACAACCCATACCGTCATTCACATTTGTACTTGTCATGTGGAAATATGTGTTACAGAAAACACCATAGCAACCATATTTATTATATAATTTATTGTCTTCATTATAATCAAAGTCAAACAAATCAACGCCCCATTTATTCGGACCTTTATCATAACCGTTTATATCAAACGAAAAATTCAACTGCCCACCACCTGCACAAACATTATACATAATCCCGTCAAAACTTATAAAACTATTTTTAATAGGATGACTACAGCAAGTACTCGGACAATAATGAGCTTTTTGTTTTGAACCCTTTGCCGAGGTATAATAAGGAATTAATTCTGACTCTAATGCATACTTTCGAGTATCTAATGAACCTTTTAAGTACTTATAATAAGCCTGCCTTAGTTGTGTACCTTTTCTATCCCAATCATCATAATATACAGACCACAAATCTTCATCTTCCTCAGCTTTCCACAATTTCACTGCCTGATTTACAACAGAAACGGCTTTTTTAAATTGAGTTTCAAATACTGTTCTTTTATATTTGTTAACTATAGTTGGAATAGTAATTGCAGAAACAATTCCAATTATCCCGAGGGTAATTAAAAGCTCAGCAAGAGTAAATGCGACTTTTTTACCCTCTCCCCTACCCCTCTCCCATTGGGCGAGGGAACTATTTATACATTTACCCCCGAGCTGCCTAGCCGCTGAGCCGCTTAGCTGCAAAAGGACCCCTGTAAATCCGCTCAGAAGAAAGCTTAAAGCAGTACCCCCCCCGAATTTCTAATCATAGCTTGATTTTTCATCTCTTTCCTCCTATTTACAATACCCGACTTCGCGCATTTTGCCTTTGTACTCATATCCCATAAACGCGCACATGTGTTCACCTGTTAATTGTCTGCCGTTCACTGTGACGTGTCTTTTGTAAGGGCAGCCTTGTGGTCTTACTTGAATTTGAGGTTGATAATAATTTTCAACATTTCCTCTTGTCATTAGTTTTTGGAAATTAGCTTGCATAGCTGAATTATCTCGTTTTTCTGCCGCACGCAATATATCCATTGCTATACCGTCAAGTTCATCTCTTAACGGGTCAGAAACCTCTTGTGGCAGAGTCGGAAGATTTGGTTTTTTAGTTACATAACCCGATTTTTTATAAGCATCAGACGGGGATGAATTTATCGCATCATTAGATGTCCCAAAGCTTGGCGCCCCTGGCTTACTAACATCAGCCAAAACTGATGTGCCAACCAACACAACAGCCATTAACAAGATAATCTTTTTCATATACTCTCCTTTTTTGTCAGTATAGCATATTTTTCGGATGTTGAAAAGTGTATTTTTATGCTAAAATCGGCTTATAGTATTTAAAGGGATATTAAAATGTTTGATAATTTAAGCGAAAGACTACAGAATATAATTTCCAAAGCTCATTCTCAGGAACTTACACAAGACAATATGCAGGAATCTTTGCGTGAAATTCGCAGAGCATTATTAGAAGCCGATGTTAACCTGCGTGTCGTAAAATCATTTATTTCATCAATAAAAGACAAAGCTGAGGGTGAAAATGTTTTACAAGGGGTAAATCCTTCTCAACAATTAGTAAAAATTGTTCATGATGAACTTGTTGAACTTTTGGGAAAAGAAGTTAAACCGCTTGACCTGTCAGGACACCCGAGTTTGATTATGATGCTAGGTTTGCAAGGTTCAGGTAAAACAACCTCTTCAGCTAAACTTGCCGTTAAATTAAAAAAAGAAGGCAAAAATCCGCTTCTTGTAGCCTGTGATGTTTATCGTCCTGCTGCAATTTCGCAATTACAAACCCTTGGACAAGAAATCAGCTGCGAAGTTTTCTCACTTGAAGGTTCAACAGATGTTCAAAATATTGTCCAAAACGCTATAAATTACGCAAAAAACAACGGATTTAACGTTGTAATCTTAGATACCGCAGGGCGCTTGCAAATAGATACCGAAATGATGTCGGAACTTTTGATTATTGATAGGGTCTTCCGTCCACAGGAAAAACTCCTTGTCATTGATGCTATGACAGGGCAGGAATCTGTTAATGTTGCAGAAAATTTTGACGCTCAAATCGGTTTAACGGGATTAATCTTAACAAAACTTGACGGCGATTCTCGCGGAGGTTCGGCGTTATCAGTTGTACATTGTACGGGAAAACCTATCAAATTAACAGGTACGGGCGAAAAATTAAACGCGCTTGAAGATTTTTATCCTGAGCGTATGACAACAAGAATTTTAGGTATGGGTGATATTGTATCGCTTGTTGAGCGTGCTCAGGAAGTTTTTGACGAAAAAGAAGCCCTAAAAATGCAGGAAAAAATGTCAAAAGCCGAATTCTCGTTCAATGACTTTTTAAATATACAGCGTCAAATGAAAATGTTTGGTTCAATGGATCAAATTTTAGGAATGCTCCCAGGAGTTAACCTTAAGCAAGCTGACAGAGAAAAGATTTCGCACGCTACAGACACAGAATTTAAAAAGATAGAAGTATTTATTCAGAGTATGACGCCTGATGAGCGCGAGCACCCGGAACTTATGAACACAAGCCGTAAAAAACGTATCGCAAAAGGCTGCGGAATGGATATGCACACCGTAAATCAATACGTTAAGCAGTTTGAACAAATCCGTCAAATGATGGGTGGAATGAACAAAATGCAAAAGATGTTTGGCGGTTTTGGCAAGAAAAACGAGAAAAAAGCTATGGTTAAAGCCATGAATGCAATGAAAATGATGAGAAAATTTAAGTAATCGGTTTTATTGCTCTTTCTAAAATTCCCAAACAGTATGAAATTGCTATACCATAATTTGTAATAGGAATCCCTTTCTGACTTGAAATTAAAATTCTTGACAAAACCTCTCGTCTGTTTGTCATACACGCACCGCAATGGATTACAAGCGCATACTTTGAAATATCAGGAAAATCATGCCCTGAGATATTATCAATAATTAAATCTTTACCCGTTTTTTTACGCAAAAGATTAGGAATTTTAACCCGACCGATATCATCTTCTATCGCGTGATGCGTACAGCTTTCAAGAATTAAAACCCTATCCCCGTCCTGCAAGTTTTCAATCGCCTGCGCGCCTTTTATAAACGCATCTAAATCACCCTTTAACCTTGCAAAAAGTATAGAAAAAGATGTTAAAGGCACGCTTTCAGGTACGATTTCAGCCACTTTACGAAACGCTTGAGAATCGGTTACAACAAGAGCTGGCGGATTTTTTAAACTATTTAAAGCATCAGAAAGCTCGCTTTCTTTAACAACAAGAGTAATACAATCGCTATCTAACAAATCCCTGATAGTTTGAACCTGGGGCAGGATTAAGCGCCCTTTCGGAGCTTCTTTGTCTATCGGAGTTACAAGGATTACCACGCTTTTTTCATCAAGCAAATCCCCGACAATTTTTGGAGAATTTACAAACTCATCAGGCAAAAGCTTAATCAATGCCTGCTTGAAGTTATTAACAAGATTTTCATCGGTTTTTACAGAGGTTTGAAGCACATTTTCATAAGGTAATTCAACCTCAAGCGGCTTTATATCGGTTTTATTAACAAGGACAATAAACGGAATTTTAAGCTCATTAAACTTTTCAATCAACCCTTTTTCATACTCATCAACCCCGTTATAATCACAAACCACAACCGCAACATCTGTACGATTAAGAATTTTCATGGTTTTTTCGATACGTTCAGCCCCAAGCGCACTTTTATCGTCAATTCCCGCGGTATCCAAAAAAGTAACAGGACCAATCGGCAAAAGCTCCATAGATTTTTCAACAACATCAGTTGTTGTACCCGCAATCTCAGAAACAATCGCAACATCTTGCCCTGTAATACGGTTTAATAAGGATGATTTTCCGACATTCGTCTTACCAAAAATTCCAATATGTAAACGCATTGATTTTAATGTTTTCATAAGCCCCGTCCTCTATTATAATGTTAGTTATAATGTTGGGGT
>CAMDYM010000063.1 GCA_945910425.1 uncultured Candidatus Melainabacteria bacterium
CTAAGCATTTCACCGCTACACCAGGAATTCCCTTTACCTCTACCGCATTCTAGCTCGCAAGTATCCAGTGCCGTACGTATGTTGAGCATACGCCTTTAACACCAGACTTTACGTGCCGCCTACGAACTCTTTACGCCCAATGATTCCGGACAACGCTCGCACCCCCCGTATTACCGCGGCTGCTGGCACGGAGTTAGCCGGTGCTTCCTCTGTGGGTACCGTCATTCGTTCGTCCCCACTGACAGAACTTTACACCCCGAAGGGCGTCTCGTTCACGCGGCGTTGCTGCGTCAGGGTTTCCCCCATTGCGCAAAATTCCCTACTGCTGCCTCCCGTAGGAGTATGGGCCGTGTCTCAGTCCCATTGTGGCTGATCATCCTCTCAAACCAGCTACTGATCGTCGCCTTGGTAGTCCATTACACCACCAACTAGCTAATCAGATGCAGACTCATCCTTGAGCACCGGAGTTTTCAAGAATACCATCTCAGGTACGCTCATATGGGGTATTAGCAGTCGTTTCCAACTGTTGTCCCCCTCTCAAGGGCAGATTCTCTACATATTACTCACCCGTCCGCCACTTTCCACTTACCGAAGTAAGCTTCTCGTTCGACTTGCATGTATGAAGCACGCCGCCAGCGTTCGTCCTGAGCCAGGATCAAACTCTCCATTGTCAGAAAGTTTTTATTTCGTCCACCATCGCTGGTGGTCTAGCTCATTTTTAACTCTAGCTTTCGCTATTTGTTTCGTTTGTAACGCTCTCGCATTACTCACTGTCTTTTTAGAATCATTTTTGAAATTAACAAGTTGTTGTTTGTCACAACTTTCGTTTCAGCTATTCTGTTTTCAATGTTCCGACTATCTTTTATCTCCAACGATAAATCTTTAATTAATTATATCTATCAGAGTTAGGGAAATATCCCCAGTTAACCTACTACACTATTTATATTTTTTGTAGATAACTTTCTAATCCTTTAATAAAACTTTCGTTTTTAGATAAAATTCTAAGTATCTGGTTTTAATTAAAGTGCCTTGGGCTTATACTTTCGTACGCCCTGCACATCCACTATACTAACTCTAAAAAAATTAGATTTCAAGTGTTTTATTTTATATTCTTCATATTTCGTTACAATTACCCGAATCGCTAATATTTACAGCCAACTCAACTAAAAAGACAGACCCGAAAGTCTGCCTTTTTATTATTCTATAAAAATAACTATTTTATATTTGAGAATGTCCATGCGTCAAAAGTTGGAGCTTCTGTTATTTTCATTTCCTGTTTTTCTTCACCTGAACAATCTCCGTCATGCGCAATCGGTTTATACAATCTGTTGTAATACTCAATTACCATTCTATCTGAATTGAAGTAAGCTTCAGATGTCCTGATTGCCTGACGCATTAATCGTGCCCATTCCATTTTGTTTTCATAGTATGTCGGAATAATTTGTTCTTCAATAATGTTCATCAAACACTTATGGTCTTTCCAATGTCTTTCTTCCCATGACATTTCATCATCAATTTCAGGGTATTCGATTGCGTAACCGTTAATTCCGCTAAATGTTCCTTCAACTGTCCAACCATCAAATATTGATAAGTGTAATGTTCCGTTCATATTAGCAGACATGCCTGATGTACCTGAAGCTTCAAACGGTCTTAACGGGGTGTTAAGCCAAATATCAGAACCGCGTTTTAGCATGCCTGACAATTGAAGTTCATAACCGGGAAGGACTACAACATTTTTCAATGAGTGAGAGCGGTTCAACAATTTGTTAAACATTTCTCTACCCATAACATCATCAGGGTGGAATTTACCTGCAAATATGATTTGAACTTTATTTTCATCTAAAAGTTTGCCGATTCTGTCTTTATCCATAAGGATTAACCATGCACGTTTATAATCAGCGAATCTTCTTGCCCAAGTAATAGTTAAAACATCAGGATCAAATCTTTTACCTGCTACGTTAGCAATATACTTAAACAATTCGGCTTTCATTTCACGTTTAACATCTAACAAACCTTGAGGATTGTTTTTAACTGCTGCAATTCTGTCATCTTGCCAATATTCAAGGTTAACTGCGTTAGTAATTGCACGAATCGGACATCTGCCTTCTACCCATTCCCACATTTTATTAGCAACTAGCCCGTGTAACTGAGATACTGCGTTTGCAATTCTTGACATTCTTAATGCTGCAACCGTAAGTGAGAAGTTTTCACCGCCTAAGTTAACAGCTGTTTCACGAGATGCGCCTGCAAAGAATCCGCCTTCAAGTAAGGTATCAACCCAATGAACTTCGTTACCCGCTGCAACAGGTGTGTGGGTTGTAAATACGGTACGGCGTTTTACCTCTGACAAATCTCCGTTATATTGTCTTAATAATTCAAATGCCGCAGGAAGTGCATGACCTTCGTTCATGTGAATTACATCAAAATTATAATTCAATTGTTGAAGGATTCTTACACCTGCAACACCAAGAACAGTTTCTTGTGCAATTCTTATTTTTTCATTACCGTCATATAATCTGTAAGAAATGCTTCTTGCCCAATCACTGTTACCTTCAATATCTGTAGTTAACAGGTAAACAGGACATGTTCCAAACAATTCAGGTCTGACTAAATAGGCTTTTACTTTAACTCGTTCTCCAAAAATATCAACTTCTGTTTGAACACCTGTATCAGTTAAGAAATCATAATATTTTCTGATATATGCAACTTCAACATTGCCTGAATGATCAATTCGTTGGTCATAATAACCGTAAGACCATAACATTGTAACACCTACCATAGGCATTTGCAGATAACCTGCTGATAGCATGTGTGACCCTGCAAGAAATCCTAAACCTCCTGAATAAGTGCTTAAAGATTGATCCATAGCTATTTCCATTGAAAAATACGCTACATTTGGTAATGCCATAACTAACCTCTCTTCTCTTATAACTTTCATTTACTAAATTTTTCATGTACACAAACTTGTGCTTCTACATTTTAACATATAATTTTATAATTGACAACAGATTAAATATTCTGATTTGAAATCTTTTCTAAGAATTTTTTCAAAGCAATTTTCACATGAGCATAGTTCAAACCGCCCTGCATGTAAGCTACATACGGAGCTCTTATAGGTCCGTCTGCCGAGAGTTCAATTGTGGAACCTTCAATAAATGTTCCGCCTGCCATAATTACTTTATCCTCATATCCGGGAATATATTCAGGAATAGGTGTTACATAACCGTTTACAGGAGATAAAGATTGAATTGTCCTGCAAAACTCTTCTAACTTATGAGGGTCGCCAAACTTAATATTTTGAATTATATCAGTTCTTTTTTCGTTATATTTAGGAGAAGAATCATAGCCGATTTCATCAAAAATCTTAGAGGCAAGAACAGCCCCCTTCACAGCATCGCAAACTACAGATGGTGCCATAAATAAGCCCTGAAACATTAATCTGTGCTGATTAAACATCGCACCGCCCTCGCTACCGATACCCGGAGCGGTTAAACGTACGGCAGAACGTTCAACATACAACTCTTTTCCTGCAATATATCCGCCTGCTTCAACAATTCCTCCGCCGGCGTTTTTAATTAATGAACCCGCCATTAAATCAGCCCCGACCTCAAGCGGTTCTTTTGTATCAACAAATTCTCCATAACAATTGTCTACAAAACAAATACAATTCGGATTCTTTAATTTAACAATCTTACAAATTTTTTCGATAGTATCAATTGTTAAAGACTTACGTGTTGAATACCCTTTTGAACGCTGGATTAAAACCATAGTAACAGAACTGTCAATAAATTTTTCTAACGCTTCAAAATCAATATCTGTTCCGTTTTTCAAAGGAACTTCATCGTATAAAACACCGTTACCTATAAGAGAGGCTCTTTTTGTTTCTTCATCTCCCATTGTTCCGATAACTTCCTGCATCGTATCGTAAGGTGTTCCGGCTACAGATATCAATTTGTCACCATACTTTAGGTTTCCAAATAATGCACATGCAAGAGTATGCGTTCCTGATGCAAAATGTATTCTGACAAGTGCTTTTTCTGCCTTAAACACTTGAGCAAAAACCTTATCCAAAACTTCACGTCCCAAGTCATCATGCCCGTAACCTGATACAGTATAAAAATGTTCAGGTGCAACTTTATTATCTATAAAAGCATCAAGAACTTTTTCCTGATTATAATCTCTTATTTCATCAATAATATCAAATTGTTCACTTAATTCTTTTTCTGCGTGTTTTATTATTTTTATGCTTTTTTCCATATCCCTATTCCTTTTTATACATTTATAATATTGCAACCAAAACTTTAAATCAAATTATTAGAAAATAAGGTAATTTAAATTTATAAAATATCATTATAAATTTTTGATATGAAAAAAGTTTTATTATTATTTTCAATATTAACCTTATTTTCTATCCCTGCAATTTGTTCACAATACGAGCTACATACACCTGATAGCGGTTATACAAAAATTTTTCAACCCGAAGAAAGCGAAAGGATTCTTTTTATAATGGATTTTTCAAACAGCATGTCTGAACCCCTTGAAGGCTCTACAAAACTTAACCTTATGTTAAAAACAATGAAAGAAATTTTGCCTAAAATTAACCCTAACACATGGGTAGGTTTACGAATTTACGGACACAGAATGGGATTCACACCAATGGAAGCCTGCAGAGCTTCAACCCTTGTTAGCCCAATCTTAAAAAACAACACTTCATATATAGAACAATCTCTTGCTAAAGCCAAACCTCGTGGAATGACACCGATTACATATTCGCTAAAGCAGGCTATAAAATATGATTTCATGGGATTTAACGGTAAAAAACATATTATCCTGCTGACTGACGGCGGAGAAAATTGCGACGAAAGCCCTTGTACATTTGTTATGAATTTAATAAGAATAAGACGTGATGTGTCAATAGATGTTATAGCCTTTAACATAAAAGACACTGATGATTTAGAACAACTTGAATGTACAGCACTTGTAACAAGCGGAAAGTTTTACAACGCACAAACAGAAGCAGAACTACTTAACGGTTTTAACAAAAGTATCGAAACCTCAAAAAATGTTGAAGCAAAAATAATTTTACCGAATTAAAATTTCAAAAGCTCAAACGGTTCAACATCAAGGGCCTTTGCAATGAGTCTTATACGTGATAAAGGAATATCTCTGTGCGCATTTTCAATATTTGCAATATATGAATTATCAGCAAAAATTTCAAGACTTAACTGTTCCTGAGTCATTCCGCGCATCTTACGAAGTTCTCTGACACGTTTACCAAACTTCTTATGAAAAACTTTGCTCATCTTTTTAACCATATTTGTTTGTATAACAAAAAACCCGATTTCAAAACATTGCTATTTTGAAGGTTATATGATATAAACATGCATGGCTATTGAGAATATAGGAGAATATATATGAGAAAAACTTTTACTTTGACTAGGGGTGCTACGCACGTAGATATGCTACCAACTGTAGCAAAATTTGGTTTTACATTGGCTGAAACTTTAATAACACTCGGAATTATAGGAGTAGTTGCCGCTCTCACAATCCCCGGCTTGATAAATAAATGCCGACATATTATACTTAAAAACCAATTTAAAAAATCTGTAGCGCTTGTAAACCAAATCATAAGACGAACGAAGGCAAATATGGATATTGAAACCTTTGCAACATATTGTACGGATTACAACAAGCAATATATTAATGGAGAAACCTGTATTAGTGAACTTTTAAATAATCGTTCTACAAAAAGTAAGATAACCAAAAAACCTGGAACCGGGGTATACTACGACATAGATAGAAGTAATGACGTCATTAAAAACTATACAGGGAAACAAAGAGCAACTTACAGCGATTTTGGAAATCATGGATTTCAAAGAACATTATACTATACAGTAGCAATGGCAGACGGTCAATACATAAATTATGGGATTGAAAACTACGAATTATATATTCCCGTAGATATTAACGGTTCGGCAAAACCAAATCGACTCGGACACGATATATTTATATTTACGGTTAGTAAAAAAGATGATTCTCTTCAGGGAATTACAGTAAATTTTTCGGGACATGACGATGACCCTGACTACTGGGGTAACCAAACAACAGGAAACCCGTGTAATTTAACATCTACCCAAAAAGGCAACGGCATCGGATGTGCTCAATATGCATTGAAAGATAAGTGCCCACACAATAACACCCAAGGGTACTTTGAATGCTTGCCAAAGTAAGACAGAATAAATTTTATATTATTTGCCCCTTTACCCCCTAGTCGACGGAGAAGATTTCACGAATATCGTCCATCGTAAGTGATTTTGTAATATTTCTGTCAACAGAAATTACGCTGTCAACAAGGTTTCGTTTAATTGTTTTAAGTTTTTGAATTTTTTCTTCAACTGTATTTTTAGTAATAAGTCTGTATACAAATACTTTCTTAGTCTGTCCAATACGATAAGCACGGTCTGTAGCCTGATCTTCAACCGCAGGGTTCCACCAAGGGTCGTAATGGATTACGTAATCGGCTCCTGTTAAGTTCAAACCTGTTCCGCCGGCTTTCAAACTGATTAAGAAAATAGGTATTGTCGGGTCGTTATTAAACCTTTCAACAGCCCCCTGACGATCTTTTGTCTTACCAGTTAAATATTCGTACTTGATTCCGGATTTATCAAGCCAAGCTTTAACAATATCAAGCATATCAACGAATTGACTGAATAATAAAATTCTGTGTCTTTCTGAAATAATTTCTTCAAGCATTGCTTTGAGTTTTTCAAATTTACCTGAAGATATAACATTTTTAACATTATTTTTATCATAAAGTCTAGGGTGACAACAAATTTGACGCATACGTAGAAGTGCTGAGAAAATAGACAATCTGCTTTTTTCAAGTCCATTTTGTTCAATTGACTTGAATAATTCTTCTTTAGTTGAATCAAGAACTTGCAGGTAGAAATCTCTTTGATCATCTGTAAGTTCGCAGTATGCAATGTTTTCAACTTTATCCGGAAGATCTTTTGCAACATCGCGTTTCATACGGCGTAAGATAAACGGATAAATCTGTAATTTAAGACGTTTTTCAACAATTTTGTCCTGACGTTCCATAATAGGGTTAACATAACGCGAATTAAAATCAGCCATACTAAACAAGAAGCCTGGCATAAGAAAATCAAATACCGACCACAATTCTTCAAGTTTATTTTCAATCGGAGTACCTGACAGTGCCAGTTTATGCTGAGAAGTCAATTGTTTCACAGCCTGCGCGGTTTGAGATGTTGCATTTTTGATATTTTGAGATTCATCCAGAATTACATATCTGAAATTTATATCCTTAAGTTTTGAGATATCACGTCTTAAAAGCGCATAACTTGTAATAACAACATCATATTCAGGAATTTTCTTAAAGAATTGTTTACGCTCACCGCCTTGTAACTTTAAACAAGAAAGAGTCGGTGCAAACTTCTGAATTTCAGATTCCCAGTTAAATACAACAGTAGTCGGCGCAATTACAAGAGTAGGCATAGCTCCGTCTTCTTCTTTTGCCTTTTGAAGAACGGTTAAAGCCTGCAAGGTTTTACCAAGCCCCATATCATCAGCTAAAATTCCGTTAAGACCGTACTTATACATAAACCAAAGCCAGCCAAAACCTTTCATCTGGTATTCACGAAACTCAGCATTAATTCCTGTCGGAAGCGATAAATCTTCTGAAGTTGAGAATGTTGACATTTGTTCCCAAAAGGTTTTAAACCTGTCACTTAAAATTAACTCGACATTAAGGTTTTTAAGTTCGTTAATCAAACCTGCACGATAAGTTTTTACGGTAAAACGATTATCAGGGTTTCTATATACATCAAACGAGTTAAATGAACGCATCATTGAGTAAATATTTTGAGCAGGATACTCGACAAAACCCAAACTTCTGATACGGGCATATTTTTCACCGCTTTGAATGGTATCGTAAATCTCGTCAAAATCGATAATTTCTTCCCCTGCCTGACCATAAATACTTATATCAAAACTGTCAGGCTGTTCATCAGAAAAGTCGATTTTCGCGCAAAGCCTAAACGGATTTTCCATAATTTTGAAAAATGACATGTCGTCTTTTTCTTCAAATCGCCAACCTTCACCTGCCTGTTTCAGGTAATAATTATAAAAATCAATAGCGGTTTCTTTTTCCAATGCAAGGTTATTCGTCTGCATTGGAACAAATTTGCAAGCTAAAAGCATTGCATATGCTTCATTTTCATGTTTTAAATTACGTTTTACCCAATAAATTATATCTTCATCAGGCTTTTTAACCGTAATATATTGAACTTTATCCGCAGAAGATTTTGAATACGGAACCCTTACTCCGTCATATTCAAAATCTAAAGATGCTTTTAAAGATTGATCATAATCAATCCCCAGCGTAACAACATTAACTGGTGGACGTTGTTCAAGCATCAGTTTTGAAATTTTTTCATCAATAACAACATCCATAAACTCTTGAAGCTTAGGCAAATCTTCATAAATAAACTTTCCGCCTTCTGAGTCTTTTAACTCTGTAAAAGATGATTTAATAATATTTTGCGGAACATTCTGCATTGCAACATTTGTAGGAAAAATTACATTTTTATATCGACCCCATTTTAAATGTCTTGAAAAATATCTTACTTCTTCAAACGGATAAACATCGTCTTTATCAGGGCGTTTCCACTCTAAAGATAAAAGTAAAGTTCCCGCAGTATTTGAAGTATTAACATATAAAACAAGTTTCCACTCTTCATCAGTAAATTTCAATCGGTCTTTTGTTTTTTCATCTAAAACCTCATCAGCTTTTGATAAAAGTGAAAACATAGGACCAAATTTTGATATCGGAATATCGTACCAACCTGCTTTTTTATCCTGTCTTGAAATCTTTAACAACTGTTGGAATATTAAAAGTTCAACCTTTTGAGAGTTATTCAGTTCAAAATTCTTATCCTGTTTTTGAGCTTCAATAACAGCTTTCAAAATAGGTTCAATCTGACGAACAATCTTACCTGTTTCTCTTGAACGAACTAAAACAGAGAAGAAATTAGCTTTTCGTTTCGGATTAAAATGAAAAATATAACTTCCTTCAGGTTCTTCTGTTAAAGCGGTATTTTCATCAGGAAAATCAAAATTCATACCGAATTTTGTTTCCAGCCAGTCTTCATAAGCATGTTCATCAATTGCTTTTAAAGCAACTGCAACAGAGTGTTTACACCACTCTTCTTTCAACGGACAATTACAGCGTGCCTCGACTTTATTTTTCTTAAAAATCAAGTCTGTATTATAATGCGCCTGGAAGTTACCTTTAACTTTACCCATATAGAAATTTTTCTCAGGGTAATTATCAAACACCATATCTTTTGTATGAAGTTCGTAACCTCTGCGCCAACTGCCTGCACTTGCATGCTCTTTTATAAACTTGTAATTAAATTCTGTTGTTGTACTCATCCCAGCGAGTATATCTCTTTCTTTCTAAGGGACAATTCCTTATATAGACAAAAGTTACATCTATAAACCCTTAACTACACCAAGATTATACATGATAAAAATAAAAAAGGCAAGGGGGCTGGGGTAAAAAGAAAAACGACTTATTGTGTAAGTCGTTGGAAAATCAATAGGAAAAAGGGAAAGGAAAATTATAAAATTTTTGTTATTTGTTTTGTTTGATTTTTATTACAAATTATTGCTTCACTCGGACAAGCACTCATTTCGCTTCGCTGTCATTCGTCCGCAAAATCCGCTGTCTTGAATTTTCGGGCTGTCGGAAAGTTCTCAGCTTTCCTCCACCTTACGGGCTCGCTCGCTTTCGCTCG
>CAMDYM010000064.1 GCA_945910425.1 uncultured Candidatus Melainabacteria bacterium
CAATCTTAGAAGCAGCAATCGGTAAATCCACATCTAAAGCTAATACAGAAGAATTGTTGGCAGGTTATGAAGCAATCAAGAAATTTAAAGAAACAATCGGAAAAATTGAGGTTCCTGATCCGTCAGTGCCTTCTACACCGTCAACACCTTCGACTCCATCAACTCCATCGACTCCATCAGGTCCTGAAAAACCTGAACTGGATATCATAAATGAACCAACAAAAGAAGAAGTTCGAGTAGAATTACCTAGAATGAAGTTCAGAGAAGGAACATGGTATACTTCTCACGGATATGTAAATGAAGATGGTTCTAACCTGACAGAAGCAGAACGTAAAATGGTTCAAAAGGCGCTTAACCAAGATGAAAACAGAATCGCAGGAGTTGATACAAACGGTGATGGTAAGTTTGATTGGCGAGATAAGAAAATCTCTTTACCAAACGAAATTACATTACCAAACGGTAAAAAAGTAAAAATAGCACCTGATGCGCATGACAGAATTATGAAATTACCGGCAAAAGGCGGCGGCGGAGCAGGAAAATATGGTAATGCAGCTGTTGTAAAAATCAATAATAACTATTATGTTGTTGATAAGAAAAATGATAATAAAAAGCTTGCAGGACCATTTAGAACCCAAGCCGAAGCAGAACGTAAAAAAGCTGAGTTGGAGGCAGCGGCAGAAGAAAAATAGAATAAACACTTAACATTCAAAGGGCTCTTGATTACCAAGGGCTCTTTGTTTTGGGCAAAAAGAAAGTCTCATCAAATGATAAGACTTATAAATATACATTTACCCCACCTGTATGTTAACACATAAAATTTTCTTTGTCAAGTCTTATAGTTTTATAACAAAATTTATGTTAAATAAATGATTGATGAAAAATTAAAAATGATGTAAAATAATCATATGAAGAAGGTGAGCATACTTATAATATGTTTAGTCTTAACCCTTTTACCCGTCACGGCAAAATCCTCATCAGACAAGAATGCGGATAAAGCAGATACCCCGAAGGTTTTTGTATACCATATTCCTGATGAAGAAGAGAAAGGGGAAGTTTCTGATGAAGAAAATCTCAAAGAAAATGAAGATATTGTAAGTGATGATGTTACAGAAGACACATCACATAAGGTTGCTGATGACCAAACTCTCGAATCTGACAATGATTATGCGATTGATGATATGTACAGTGATGTGTTGTATGGTTATGCAACATATGAAGAGGAAGAAGAAAACGCAATTTCTTTAGAAGATGATATTAAAGATTTTCGCGAACTTAATCTGAAAACCCCTTCAAGAATTGAAGCGGTAAAATTTAAAGGATTTCCGCAGACTTTAACCTTAAACAATAATAATTATTCAAAATTCAGTAATTTAGAATACAGTATTAAAGAATTAGATTATGGTGTTTCTGAAAAAATAGGCGCATTTTCAACGGGTACCCAATACGGACAAAAAATTACCTATGGGGAAGTAAGACAGTCCACAAGTTTGTATTCAAGATATGATATGAAATATGGTGCCATAAATACAGAGTTTGAAAAGACTGTTAACAGTACAAACGGTGATTTTAACGATTATTTTTCGTTTGCTCCTGAGCTTAAATTAGGTCAATACTTATCTTTAAAAGAAACTATATCTGCTAATTTTGCCAAAAATATTAAAATTGCAGAGTTCGTTTTGTCAATTAATCCTTTTGGCAAGCGTGATTTTGACAGGTTTAAAATAGACTTGGGAACAAGTTCTGTGTTTGATGAGAATAATTCAATTGTTAAAACCAGATTTAAGATTGATACCAAATTCAAATTGTAAATTTATAAACATATTTTTGTAAGTTAATATGATTTTGTTTATAATTTATATAAGAGGGTTTAATATTGGCGCAAGAACACGTTGAAACAAAACCGAATAATCATAAACAAAAACAAAAAAGAAAAAAACTTAATTCAAAAACAGGTTTTTATTATTCTTTTTTGACTATAATTTTGATTTTTTGTTTAATTCAGATAGGTTATGGTGCGATACTAAACGTTTCAAAAATAATTTCATATCAAGGTAAGGTTGTAACACTTGAAAATTTATTAAAAAAAGCAAAAGCAAGAAATGAAGATTTAAAAGCAGAGAAAAAAGTTGTAACATCTGATAACAGCCTTGAAGGTATTGCAAGAAATAATCTTAAAATGGCAGGAGAAGACGAGGTTCTGATTATTATTAATAAAAAAGTTGAAGAACCTAAGAAAAAGAAGAAAAAGTGGGAATTTAAAGGTTTTTCGTTTAAAAAAGAGAAAAAACAGGTTGAACCCGTAAGCAATCTTTATATTCCGCAAGAAGTTGTTGAAGAGTAGAAACGGATAATATTATGGAAAATATTCAAAGTATAGATTATATTAAACAAGCATTTGAACTAAAGTCTTCAGGTTTATATAAGCAGGCAATAGAGATGCTTTATAAAGCCTTGGAAACCGAAACGGATAATATAGAAATTCTTTCGCAAATCGGAGAATTGTATTTTCTTTTGAATAACTATTCTCGAGCTAATCAATATTTTGAAAAAGTCTTACAAAAAGACGAAAACCATGAAAACACTCTGAAACTTACAAGAATAATAAAAGAGCGAGAAGGTGATTTAGATACGGTTTTGGCGGTTTCTCAGAAACTTTTTGAAAATAAGCCAAACAGTGAAAATTTAAAAGATTTGGTTAAAATTCTGATTAAATTGAAATTATTTTGTGAAGTCGATAAGTATAAAAATTCAGAATATTTTACTCAAGATGTTAAACTGGAATGTGCGAATGCGTATTACCAAAACGGTGAAATAGCGCTGGCAAAGCAGCTTCTTGAAGATATTGATGAAGATGATGAAAATGTTCTTTTATTGCGCGGGAAAATAAAATTTGATGAAAGTGATTTTAATTCAGCACAGGAAATATTTTCTAAGATAGGTAAAAATTCCCAAAACCCTGAGATTTTAAATTATTTGGGTCTTTTTGAGCTAGAAAATATGAACTTTATTGAGGCGATAAAGAATTTTTCAAAAGCTGCAAATCTTGATAAATCAAACGCAAAATATTATTATAACCTTGGTAATGCTTATTTTTACAACGGTTGGACAGACGAAGCCCAAAAAGCTTATTCAAAAGCACTTTACATATCGCCAGATAACCTTGATTACAGGTATTCTTTAGCTTATTTATATTATGATAAAAAAGATTATGTAAAAGCAAAAAAAGAAATTGATGCGATACTTGATATTGATGCGGAACACTCTCAGGCAAGAGTCTTAAGAGCATTGTTATTAGCTGATAATAAAGATTTTATCGGTGCGCAAAATATATTGGAAGAAAATCTTAAAAAAGGTTTCGCGGATGATTTTACAAAAATTTCGTTAAGTAAGATTTATACAGCACTTAATATGTTTTCAAAAGCCGAAGAGCTTGTTAATTCCGTTATTGAAAATAATCCTGAAAACTTAAATTATTTAAGTGATTTAGCAGAAATTCACATAAAAGAAAAAAATTATGATAAGGCTCTTGAACTTGCTCAAAAAATTCTTAAACTTAATCCTAATTATATTTTAGGTTATATTTTGGGTGCAAAAACAGCTTTATTAAAAGGCGATTTAGATTTAGCAAAAGAGTTCTCTCAAGAAGCTATTTCGCTTGATATAAACTGTTCGCAAGGTTATTATTATCTGGCGCTTGTTAGAGATAAGGAAAACGATTTTGAAGAAGCTGTTGAATGTTTAAAACGTGCAATATTGTATGATTTGAATAACGCGCTTTATTATAAAACCATGAGTGATTTTTACAAGAAAAAAGAAGATTACAAAACTGCGCTTGAATATATATCAGAAGCTCAAAATATTGATGATTCAAATGAATATAAGTATTTGTATTCCGAATTGGTTAAGTTAAACCGAAAAGTTAAGAAATAATAAGTTAGGCTTTAAATCTTTTGATTTTAAAATAAACATAGATATACTACATGATATATAAGGGATTTAAGTAAAGAAAGAGAGATTATGGAAGTTATTAAAAAAATAAAACAAACATTAGGCATAATAGCTGTTTTTTTATTAGCGTTGCAATCCGCTGTTCTTGCAGCGTCAATGCCTGAAACATCAGTACCGCATCAGTATCCTGCAAAATATACACCTGAATATATCAAACAAATTACCCCTGCATATAAAGATGTAAGTAAAGATGAAGTCTTTTATGTTGCACTTGATATGCTTAAAGATACGGAAGGAATGTTTTCTCGCAACGCAATTTTAGGCAGTAACCTTTCTCAAAAACCGATGAAAATTGAGTTTAGAGATTTAAGTATGATAAATCCTCAATATGCAAATTTTGATGCGTTAGGTTGGAAAAAAGGTAAAAATCTGTTTATTTATATCAATAGAAAACACAAAAACGCACCGGCTGGAGCATTAGCAGCATTATTATCTCACGAAGCTTTACATCAAGATGAATTTAATTCACTTGCCGAAGAAACTTATGCCTGGACAATGGAAGCGTTCGTGTGGGACGAAATTCTAAAGATTTATCCTGAAAGTAATCAGGAATCAAGCGCTCTTGTTAAACGTGAAAATACTTTGAAAAAACTTTTAGAAAAAGGAAATTACACGAATAAATATATCAAAAAAGCTGTTGTACAAAACGAAGGATACAAAAATCTTCCGTCATATTCTCCGGGGTTTGATAATTTATAAAGATTTTTGAATAAATACTCAAGTTAATAAAAAAGTATATTGATTATGAAAAATCCTTGATGTTAAATAAGTACTATGAGAAGAAGGATTAAAGCAGTAATATTGTTAGCGGGTGCGGTGATTACATTATTTGCCGTAAACGCATTTTTTTTGAATAATCACAATCCTTTGCTTAATGTTGAACAACAAAGTATAAATACAACTCAAGTATCCCCGCAAAGACTTTTTGACTATACCTGGCAGCTTGTTAAAAATGAATATTATGACCCAAATTATAACAAACAATATTGGGTAAGGTGGAAAAACCATTATCGCGGTAAGATAAAAACAGAAGATGATGCTAAAGTTGCGATAGAAACAATGTTAGCAAGTCTTGACGATCCTTATTCAAGATTTATGACAAAAGAAGAATTTGCGCAGCAAAATGAATCAATTACCTCAAAAATTTCAGGAATAGGAGTTAATATCGTTAATAACGCGGGTAAAATTAAAATAATTAATGTTATGGAAAACACCCCTGCGCAGTTTGCGGATTTGAAGGTAGATGATACAATTATATCAATCGATGGTAAAAAGGTCAGCGGTTTGTCGCTGGCTGAAGTTGCCAACCTTGTAAAAGGTCCTATTAATACCTTTGTAAGTATAGATGTCTTGCGAGATAATGAACTGTTAAAGAAAAAAATTATAAGAAAAGAAATTACGATAAAAACCGTCAAAAGTTCTACAGATAAAGAAATCGGATATATCCAAATCTCAAGTTTTATCAGTAACTCAACACCTAACGAATTTTTGGAAGCCTTAGAAAATACGGCGGATTCAAGAGGGTTAATAATAGATTTGCGCGGAAATACCGGTGGGTTATTGCCTAACGCGATATTTATCTCTAATATTTTTATTCATAAAGGTAAAATTGTCAGCATAGTTGGTCGAAACGGTTATCATTTTGATGTTATGGCAGAAGATAAAAACGTTAATATCGATAAACCTGTAATATTGCTTGTAGACGGTGCCAGTGCAAGTGCTAGTGAGATATTCTCAGGTGCGATGAAGGATTATCATAAGGCAAAACTTATTGGGACAAAGACTTACGGAAAAGGTATGGTGCAAAAAATTATTCCTATGCCGAATGAAACGGGAATAAATCTGACAATAGCAAAATATTTGACCCCGAAAGGTAATGATATAAATAAACTTGGGATAAAACCTGATGTAGAAGTTCAGCTAAAACGTAAAGATATACTAGAGCGTCACGACACCCAGCTTGAAAAAGCAAAAGATATGATGACTGAGATGATTAGCCAAAAATGATTTGCGGTATAGAGCAGAGTTGTCATAGTCCCTCCCCCTATGGCGAGGACTTGACATAGAGTTGTGTCTTTCGTATATTAAATATACGGATTAAACGGCGACATGGCCAAGTGGTAAGGCAGAAGCCTGCAAAGCTTTTATCCCCCAGTTCGAATCTGGGTGTCGCCTTTTTAAATAAAAAAGTTCTCATTTATGAGAACTTTTTTTTGTGTCTTTTTATTATTGCAACATTTTAATCAAATTGTTGTGATAAAGATATAATAAAATTTTGCCGTACAAAAGTTATTAATGAAAAATAAATAGCCTATACGGCTAATAACTATGTATTTATATCACTACTATTATATATATAAATACAATATTTTGATTAGATTGTTGTAAGCAGGAGTTGTAACGTATTATGGTTAATAAAAATGGTAAATTAAGTTTAGTTGAAAGTATTTTTTCTATTACTAATACTAATGATAAAAGGCATAAAATTTTTACAATTTTAGGGTTAAAGGTAAAACTTAAAAGAAAAGTTAAAGATTATTTTAATCCTAGGGTTTCGATTATTGTTCCTAATTATAATCATGCAAAATATTTAACTAAGCGTTTAAATAGTATTTATTCGCAAACTTACAAAAATTATGAAGTAATATTATTAGATGATTGTTCTACAGATAATAGTGTAGAAATTTTGAAGAGACATTGTCTTTTGCACAAAAAAAATACAAAATTTTATGAAAATTCTGTTAATTCAGGTGGGGTTTTTTATCAATGGAAAAAAGGTTTAGAATTAGCAAAAGGTGATTTGATTTGGATTGCAGAAAGTGATGATTGGTGTGATAAGAATTTTTTAAAAACTTTAGTTTCTTCTTTTAAAGACGAATCTGTTATGATTTCATTTGCGAAAACTTTGTTTATGACAAATGGAAAGCAAACTTGGTCTATAAATGCATATTTGAATGATTTAAAATACAATTTCGATAAGCCTTTTATTGAAACTGCTCATTTGGCTATTAATAATGGTTTTGGATTTAAGAATATTATTCCAAATGTTTCAAGTGCTATTTTTAGAAATACTGGTTTTGCTTCAATAATTAATAACAGAGATTGGTATAATTTAAAACTTTGTGGTGATTGGATGTTTTACTTAGATTTGATAAAAGGAGGTAAAATTGCATATAATCCATCTACCATTAATTATTACAGAAAACACAATTCTAATACTTCCAAATCGGTAAAACAAACTGTGAATTATTTTAAAGAGCATGAATTTATTTCTAAGTATATATCTGAAAATTATAAGGTTTCTAAGGATATTTATGAAAAACAGTTTAATGTTTTGTCTAAATTTATATCTCCTAATGGACCGGTTAAAACTATTGAAGAATTGAAGGAATGTTATAATATTGAAAAATTAAACAGTAATTGTAATAGAAAATTAAATGTTATGATAGGAAGTTTGGGTTTTTGTAGCGGTGGAGGTGAAACTTTTCCAATTTTTCTTGCTAATCAATTACGAAAATTGGGACATAATATTACTTTTTTTGTGTATAATGAAAAAAGAAATAATCAAGATATAAAAGCATTGCTAGATAAATCTATTCCGATTATTTATAGAAAAAATTATTCTTTTAGTAAAATTGTGGCAAATTTTGGAATTGATGTAATACATACGGGACATCTTGCACTGGATTATGATGTTGCAAAATCTCATATTGGAAAGACTTGCAAGCATTTAGTTACATTGCATGGTATGTATGAAGCTGTTGATGAGGATTATATTTCCTCAAGATTACCTATGTTAAAACGGAATGTTGATAAATGGATGTATATTGCCGATAAAAATTTAATTCCATTTAAAAGGGTAAATATTAATATAGATAATTCTTTTTCGAAAATAATAAATGGGCTACCTAAAACAGATATCAAGCCAATATTAAGAAAAGAACTTGGTATTTCTGAGGACGCTATTGTATTATGTACAGTATCCAGGGCTTTACCTGAAAAAGGTTGGGAAGAAGCTATTGAAGCTGTTTCTATATTAAGAAATAGAATGAATAAGGACTTTCACCTGTTATTATTAGGTGATGGAGAAATGTACGAAAAATTAAAGAATAATGTTCCGAATTATGTTCATCTTTTAGGTTTTAAAAGAAATACAAGAGATTATATTGCAATGAGCGATATTTTTCTGCTTGCTTCAAGATATAAAGGTGAAAGTTTTCCGCTTGTTGTAATTGATGCCCTTTTTTGTGGCAAACCTGTTATAGCTTCTGATATTGGTGAAATTCGTAATATGCTTACCGTAGATGGAAAAGTTCCAGGAGCAATTTTTTCACTAAATAAAAATTCTCAAATAGATATTGTGAAATTAGCTGATACAATTCAGTATTTTATTGAGAATAATAAACGTGATTATCAAACAATAATTAACATATTGAAAGATAAATATGATATAGAAAATGTTGCTTTAGAATACCTAAAATATTATAAAGAACTTATAAATAGTATTAGTAAGAAGCAAGATAAAATTTATATTGCCGGAGCTATGCCAAGTTCAAATATTTCTTTAAAAAGTTTAAATTTACCGGAAAATAGATATAAAGTTGGATATAATACTGGAAATCTAATTATTGGTGATTTTTCAAGATTTTTATTAAATAAATATAAACATCAAGATTCTATAGCTTTTCCGTTTGAATTTAGTAAAGACTTAGGTTATATCAATAATAATTGTAAAAGAATAGTTATTCTTGCCACAAATTGGTTAGCAAAATATAATAACGCAGATTATTCTTATTTAAATGAAGTTATTCCTAAGATAAAAGTTCCTATTACTATTATTGGTTTAGGTTCAAATTTAAAATTAGATGAATTAAATAAAGAAGGTATGCAAGGATTTATGAAAAATATAAATCCAAGTTTTATTAAATTTTTACAACTATGTTCTGATAAATCAGAATCTATTTCTGTAAGGGGATTTATTACTGCAGAGTTATTAAAATATATAGGAATTAATAATATTGATGTCACAGGGTGTCCGACATGGTATGTAAATAAAGACTATAATGTTAAGATTAGAAAAAGGCAAATAGATACTGATTCTAAGATATTATTTACTGCAAATCAGGATTTAAAATCATCTTATCAGAAAATAGCAGAAATAATGCAGAAGTTCCCTAAAAGTAAATTTATGATTCAGACGGAATTAGATTTGCTTAAATATCTCAATAATTCTTATAATAATTATGAAAATAATTATTTGTTGCCGAATTCGTTTTTTCGTAAAGGGTGGGGAACATGTTTTTCAGACACAAAATTATGGGAATCATATATTATAGAATCTGTAGATTTATCTTTTGGGTTTAGAATACATAATACAATAATCTCTTTAAAGAATGGAAAGCCTGCGATTATAGTTATTAATGACTCTAGAACAAAGGAAATGAGTGAATTTTATAATATACCCAGAGTTACTTTACAAGAATTTAATAAAGATAATTTTTCATTGATTAAAACTTATGAGAATGCAGATTTTTCGAGTTTAGAAAAAGAGTATTTTCAAAAATATGAATATTTTAAAAAATTTATGAATAAAAATGGTATTATATTATCTGATAATCAAAAACAATTGTTATAATTTATATTTTATGCTAAATTATACCCATAAAGATTAGTATAGTTGGTTATATTATGAGGTTT
>CAMDYM010000065.1 GCA_945910425.1 uncultured Candidatus Melainabacteria bacterium
GTCAGACTTTATCCACTCGGAACTTGATATATCAAGCCAAATTTGATACTTTGTTTTTATATGGTTATCAATAATCTTTTGCGGAGTTGAAACAATCAAATCATTTCGTCCGACATCTAAAACCGAATACGGATTTTCTGCAATAATAGAGTTTTCTATCTGTAAAATTATCTCTGATTTTCGCTTGTTAAACTCAATACCAAAAATATTTTCAAAATCAGTTATCTGTTTAATAAAGAAATTAAATTTCTTTAATTCAGTCAATTTAATTATCCCAAAATCAAACAGAGCATTATAAATTTCAACAATTTGCTCGGAGATCTTAGCATCAGACTTTGATAATCTTTCAACAAGGGCTAAAAATTCACAATAACGAGATGTATACTCATCATCCAAAAACTCGTACGATACAAGTTCTTTGGTATTTTGGAACTTTTCAAGGATTTCAGAGCAATACTTTAGCGGAATCTGCAAAAATTCAGACAAAATCACTCTTATGTCAAACTCTGATAAAAAGTTTTTCAATTCGGTATTCAATTTCAATATAGTCAAAGTTGCCTGAACAAGTCTGTTTTGAATAAGTTTTTCACTCCCTGAAAGATACAAAAGATTAATATTTCCTCTTAAACTTTCTTTTAAAGTAAACTTTAACATATCATCAATCACAGGAGATACTATCGCAATATCAGAAGGCGAAACCTTGTTTCTAATAAGTTCATTTACCTTTTTTAGGGCACTTTCAATCATGGAAGAACGCTTTGCAAAAGATTCGTAAGTAAAGTTTTTCAGCAAGTTTTGTTCATCATTTACGGTATTATTAAAGATTTTTTCAGCATCAGCGTCCTCACCCTCAAGCGAAATGACTTCACTTTTAAAAATTGTTTTCAATTTAGTGAAATTATTTTTATCGGCGCTTAAGTACCCGCACCTGCTTGAACCTTTAGGGTCAAACGCGATATAAAAATCATCAAGCTGTTTTGATAAATGTTCCAAAAAATCAACACAAACAGGAGTACACTCATCCGCATCATCCACTATCAGATACTTTATATTTTTAAAATAATCGGTGTTTTTATAAATAAAATTAAATAACGAACACTGGCGAAGATAATCAAAATCCCGAAGTTCCAACGTTTTTTTCATAAGTTTTCTTATCGCCAAATCCGCTTCATCCGAAAAACCTTCTTTTAAAATATCAGCGCGTTTTTGAACATCAGATGCAGAGAGGTTATTTTGGATAATCAAAGAATATCTTCTAAAAATTTGATGCAAAAGTGACATGCGCGAATTGTACCCGCGAAACTTAACCTCGTTTAAAATATCTTTTAAAATAAATTGAGAAACCTCTAACCCTGCAAGATTTGGTAAAATAACAGGGTTATCATAAATATTTCTATCTTCCAAAAACGCCCAGTTATCACTAACCGTATTATAAACAAGCGAGGAAAACGAATGCACCTGCATTTTTTCTAAGACATCAACCGATAATTTTTCAAAAGTTTTTTGGATAAAAGTATTTTTCAATGTAGAATTTTGCACAAGCACCAAAATTTCAGATGATTTTACGCCACTATTCAATAGCTGTACATATTTATCAATCAAAAATTCTGTTTTATCCGACGCTAAACTTCCTTCAATTAACAATTTCAATACTCCCATTAATGTATATTCTAACATAAAAACTCAACTCTTAAAATGATTGTCAAAAATTCAAAAATACCTTATGATTTGAATATCGAAAAAGTGTAATACATACAATAATCCCAAAGGAGAAAAAATCATGGCAACAAAAAAAGTAATGCTTTCTCAAGAAGAAAGAATCGGATTCGCAGCAGGAGAAATCTACAACTACTTAAATGCAAACGGAACAACTTCATTTTCTAAAATGAAAAAAGATTTAGACCTTAAAGGTAACTTTGCAGACTTAGGCTTAGGCTGGTTAGCAAGAGAAAACAAAGTAGAAATTTCTCAAAAAGGACCTGCTGTAAAAGTAAGTTTAAGATAAGCTTATTAACCAATTTACATTATATTATATAAAAACGGAATTTCTGTCATTCTGGACTTGATTCAGAATCTTAGAAATTCCGTTTTAACATAATTAAGAAATAATTAAAAAATATAAATTTTCTTCAATTTTATATTAAGATAAAATTAGGAGAAATTTATGAAATACAAAGACTATTATGAAACCTTGGGTATAAAAAGAGAAGCAAGCGAAGCCGAAATAAAATCAGCCTACAGAAAACTTGCAAGAAAATATCACCCCGACGTAAATAAAACCAAAGAAGCCGAAGAAAAATTCAAAGAAATAAACGAAGCCTACGAAGTTTTAGGCGACAAACAAAAACGAGCACGCTATGACAGCTTAGGCGCAAACTGGCAGGGCGGAGCCGATTACACCCCGCCACCGGGATTTGAAAACTTTAACTTTGGCGGTGGTCAGGGTTATCAACAATTTAACTTTAACGGACAAGACATGGGCGGATTTTCCGACTTTTTTAGCTCGCTTTTTGGCGATATGATGGGCGCAGGAGCCACAGGCGGAGCGCGTGGCGGATTCTCTGGCTTTGACTTTGGAGATATGGGAGGTGCAGGGCAAACCTATACCCGCACAACAGGCAGAAAACGTACTCAACAGCCAAAATCAGAAGACCTTGACGTTACAAAGACATTAAACGTTACCGCAAAAGACCTGTTTTCATCAGACCCGATTACGGTTAAATTTAACGACATGCGAAAATGCAACCAATGCCCCGGAGGTGGAGGCTACTGTTCTGCCTGCGGAGGAACGGGAATTATCCATGAAAATAAATCATTGAAAGTTAAACTTCCGAAAGAAGTAAAAGAAGGTCAAAAAATAAGACTTAAAGGCGAAGGAAAAACCGATGCTTACGGTCAAAAAGGCGACTTATACTTAATAATAACCCCGAAAGATTCCGAATACGAGATAAAAGGCTCAGATTTAACAAAAGAAGTTGAAATCACTCCGCCTGAAGCAGTTCTTGGCTGTAAAAAAGAAATTAAAACACTTCATGGAAATATCGGAATAAAAATTCCTCCGATGACATCAAGCGGAAAGTCTTTAAGACTAAAAGATTTAGGACTACCTAAAAAATCAGGCGGATACGGATTTTTAAACGCAAAAATTAAAATCGTTCTCCCTGAAAAACTTTCTCAAAAAGAAATTGATTTATATAAACAACTTTTAAAATCTTAAGGTTTAAAATCTGGTTAAATCAGACACCGTAGTATCTAAAGCTCTTGCAATTTCAATCAAAGTATCAAGCGAGGGTTTTGAAAACGCGACTTCAATTTTGCCGACAAAATTTAATGACATATCAAGCCTGTCGGCTAAATCCTGCTGGGTCAGATTTAAACTTTTTCGTCTGTTTTTAATATTTCTACCCAAAATTTTGTAAAATTCATCGCACATATATACGTACAGTCTATACGTAAATTTTTGTAAATAATACGTATTAGCAGTACGTAATTAATGATAGTATATGGGCAGGAGAGATGAGAAATGAAAATATTTAAAGCATTTACGTTGGCAGAAATATTGATAACCATTGGAATTATCGGAATTGTCGCAGCTATGACTATTCCTAATTTAATGGCAAACTACTTTGAAAAAAGAACAGTTAATCAACTAAAAGCAGCTCAATCAATAATTTCAAGAGCAATAAGATTAGCAGGTGAAGAACTTGGAGAAGTTGAAAGTTGGGGAATTCAAGAAAACTCTTGGTCTAGCAATAATGCACAGATTGTAGCAAATAATCTAAAACCATTTCTCAAAATTGCAACCGATTGCGGATTATCAGACTCTCAAAGAAAATGTATCCCTCAAAATTATAAACGACTAAATGGACAAAAACATAATATAGACTACGCAACAGATACCAGATATTACAAAATAACATTAAACAACGGGTCAGCATTATGGTGGAAAGCAGGTGCTGAAAAGATAAGCCTAATTACAATTTGGGTAGATACAAATGGAAATTATCCGCCTAACACATATGGAAAAGATTTATTTGTGTTTTCTTACGAAAACGGAGGCATAAGACCTTGGGGAGCCCCTGACGGAGATTCTCCGGCAACAGTAAGTTGTAAAAAAAATTCTACCGGATATGGCTGCGCTTATTCCGTACTTCAAACAGGCAAAATGGATTATTTACACAAATAAATAATTACCATACGCGTAAAGATATAACAAATTCCCACAGGCTCCCTAAAATATTTACCCCTTCATAACTCTAAATAAACCATTGACATAACAGCCTTCCGCGTGCCACAATAATAGTAGTTTTTGAGGGGGAACTTATCATGGTTAAAGAAACATACTTACACGACAAGCACGTGAATTTAGGCGCAAGAATGGTTGATTTTGCAGGTTGGCACATGCCTGTTCAATATTCATCTATTATAGAAGAACATAAAACCGTTCGGGAAAATGTCGGATTGTTTGATGTTTCACATATGGGTGAAGTTTTTGTATCAGGAAAAGATGCTACAGAATTTTTGAATAAACTCGTACCGCAAGATATTACCAAACTTGATTATGAAAAAGCCGTATATTGCCAATTACCGAACAAAAACGGCGGATTAATTGATGATTTAATCATCTACAAACTCGGTATAAATTCATATCTGGTCATTTGTAACGCCTCACGTATAGATGAAGATTTAAACTGGATTGTAAGAAACAAACGAGGAATGGATGTAAAAATTGACAACCAATCACATAATTATTCACTATTGGCGGTTCAAGGACCGCGTGCAATTGATTTGATGCGTAAAATGGGTTACTCAATTGAAAATCAAAAATCTTTCACAATAAAACCCACAATAATTGAAGGGATTAAGCTTCTGGCTTCCCGTACGGGATATACCGGAGAAGACGGGTTTGAACTTTTGGTTGAAAATGAATATTCAGAATTTCTTTGGGATAAAATTTTAGAAGAAGGTAAAGAGTTCGGGATAAAACCAATAGGACTCGGTGCTCGTGACACGTTAAGACTTGAAGCAGCACTTCATTTATACGGAAACGATTTGGACGAAGATACCACACCGATTGAAGCAGGTTTATCATGGTCTGTGCCGAAAGACAAAAAAGCAGATTACAACGGCAAAGAAATAATTATGAGCCAAATTGCAAACGGCACCTCAAAAAAACTTGTCGGGCTTGTAATGCTTGATAAAAACATTGCCCGCCATGGTTATGATGTTTACTTTAACGGCGAAAAAACAGGTGTTATCACAAGCGGATGTGTATCACCAACAACAGGTAAAAACATCGCTCTTGCTTATGTAAAAAATGACAAAGAAATTTGCACGGGCGCAACCGTTCAGGTTATGATAAGAGAAAAATTACATGATGCGCAGGTGGTTAAACGACCGTTCATCGAAAAAAGAAACAGGGTATAGAAAGAAAATCCACCCTCGCCCGCTTGTGTGAGAGGGCAGGGTGAAAGTTATAAAAAGGAGAATAAAATGAGTTATACAGAAAAAATCTTATGTACAAAATCTCACGAGTACGTTTTAAAAGGCGAACCTTGTATTGTAGGTTTAACCGATTACGCGATTGAACAATTAGGAGATATCGTATTTTTGGAATTACCGTCTGTCGGTGATGAGTTTAAAAAAGGCGAAACTTTTGCAAACATTGAATCTGTTAAGGCTGCTTCTGAAATTTACATGCCTGTTTCAGGTAAAATTGTCGAAGTAAACAACGCTTTAGTTGACGCACCGGAAAGCTTGAACGAAGACTGCTACGAAAACGGCTGGCTTGTTAAAGTTGAAGGAGTAAATGACGAAGATTTCACAGATTTATTAACTTACGCAGATTATAAAGAAGAATTGGAATAATATGAAAAATTTTTTAGTACATAACAAACAAACAATAGAACAAATGTGTAAAGATATCGGGATTAAAGATACAAAAGATTTATTTTCTCAAATCCCGCAAGATGTAAAAATGCCGGACTTAAATCTGCCTGAAGGTTTGAGCGAAATGGAAACCCAAAGGATTATAAAAAGTCTTGCAAAAGAAAATAAAACAGATTACGCTTGCTTTTTAGGCGGAGGAATGTATAACAAATTTGTACCTGCTTGTATATCTCAAGTTGCAAGCCGTTTTGAATTTAATACAGCTTACACACCTTATCAGCCTGAAATTTCTCAGGGGACTTTGCAGGTTATGTACGAATTTCAAACAATGATATGCCGCTTAACAGGTATGGATATAGCCAATGCTACGGTTTATGATGCGGGAACCGCTTGCGCTGAAGCTATTTTAATGGCCTGCAGAATATCTAAAAAATACAGAGCCTGCGTTCATAATAATTTGAACCCTGAATATAAACAAATTATTAAAACCTACACATATTCTCAATCAATTGAAGTTGACTGGGTTGATGAAATCCCTGAAAATACAGCGAATTACGCCTGTGTATTAGTTCAAACACCTGATTATTTCGGTGAAATTATTGAACCAAAGACTGTTGATTGTTTATTAGTTGTATGTTGTGATATTTCAACCTTATCAGCACTAAAAACCCCGAATGAATACGGAGCGGATATCGTTGTCGGAGATATTCAAACACTTGGCATTCCGATGAATTTTGGCGGACCGAGCGCCGGATTTATGGCATGCCGCGAAAAATTCATGCGCCAATTACCGGGAAGACTTGCAGGAAGAACAGTTGATAAAGAAGGGAAACAAGCCTTCTGTCTGACAATCCAAACCCGTGAACAACATATTAAAAGAGAAAAAGCAACAAGTAATATTTGCTCAAACCAAGCTTTAATCGGGCTTTGCGCAACTTTGTACCTGTCTGTTATGGGTGAAAAAGGGTTTAAACAAGCAGGCTATCTGTCAGTTAAAAACGCTCACAAATTATCCGAAAAACTTGCGCAAAAAGGAATAAAGATCTTAACTAAAAATTTCTTTAACGAATTTGTCATAGAAGTTAAAAATTCAGATAAGTTTTTAGCTGAACTTAAAGAACATAATATTTTAGGCGGAATTAAGCTTGATGATACAAAAATCCTTGTTGCCGCAACAGAAATGAACAACGACGAAGAAATTGAAAAATACATTTCAGCAGTAGTTTGTTAAAATTTTGTAATAAATCCCGAAAAATCAGCAATTTTCATTTTTAGAAGCATTAGTAAAAATACAAATCCATACTAAAAATGAAAGGTATTTAAATGAATTATACCAAGGAAATCGTATTCACAGTTAAGGGTCAAACAAGAGTTATGACCAATGAAATGCGAAAGCTGATGAAAGAAGGAATTACTCGAAAATTAATCCCGGCTAACGAATTCAAAGGTCCACGCTTAAAACTTGATAAAGCATCAAGAAGTGAAATCAGTTCATTGAAAAAAGATATCCAACGATTGAAACATTATATTTCAAAACTTGAATATGAAAAAACACGCCCGGGAGTAAGTGAAAGTGATATCAGAGATATGAACAGAGATATTGAACTTTACACTTTTGACATCTTTGAAGCTCAAACAAAAATCCGAGATATTAAAATAAAATGCTACAAAAATCAAACTTCAATTATTGATTTAGATGCATAAAATCTTTATAAAATAGTACATTAAAATTAAGGCGAAAATTGAAATTTTCGCCTTTTTAAGTTATAATCAGGACACGAGAGTTTTTAATTATTTTTTGAAAGGTTAATTATATGAACAAAAGTCAATCAATGGGTATGTATGTTATATTAGCTATTATTGTGCTTACATTTATATCTTCAATTGCAATGAAAGGTCAGTTGACTAATACTTCTGAAATTTCATACACAAACTTCTTGCAAAAACTTGAAAATAAAGAATTTTCAAAAATAGAAAAATTTGAAGATACAATAATTGCAATCCCAAAAGAACAACCTGCCCCTAAAAAATCAACAACAGAAAAGAAAAATACCGTTTCCCCGTTTTTGAATATGGAAAGTGAAAACGGTCAAACACCATTATATCAATTCAGGGTTCAAATTCCGACAAATGATAATGAGTTAATGGATAAATTAAACGCATCTGATGCTGATATTACGGTAAAAAAAGCGCCTGAAACTAACCAACTTGCAGGAAATATCGGTACATTTATAATTATTTTATTTGCAATAATATCACTTGGCTTAATGCTGAAAGCAATACAAGCCGGCGGAACTCAGGCTATGTCATTTGGCAAAAGCAAAGCTAAAATGTTATTAGACTCCAAAGTTAAAACAACATTTAACGATGTTGCAGGAATTGATGAGGAGAAAAAAGAACTTGAAGAAATCGTTGACTTTCTGAAAAACGGTGAAAAATATATGAAATTAGGCGCAAAAATCCCTAAAGGCGTACTGTTAGTAGGTCCTCCGGGAACAGGTAAAACCTTAATGGCAAAAGCTGTTGCAGGTGAAGCCAGTGTTCCGTTTTTCTCAATATCAGGTTCAGATTTTGTTGAAATGTTCGTCGGTGTCGGAGCAAGCCGTGTAAGAGATTTGTTTGAACAAGCTAAAAAACACCAACCTTGTATAATTTTTATTGATGAAATTGATGCGGTAGGTCGTCAGCGCGGTGCAGGTTTAGGTGGCGGACACGATGAAAGAGAACAGACTCTTAACCAATTACTTGTTGAAATGGACGGTTTTGATGTTAACACAAATATTATCGTAATCGCTGCAACAAACAGACCTGACATCCTAGATAACGCACTATTAAGACCGGGCAGATTTGACAGACAAATCTACATTAACGCACCTGATGTTAAAGGCAGAGAACAAATATTAGAAGTTCATGCTAAAAATAAAAAGTTAGACAAAGATGTTGATTTAAAAGTTCTTGCAAAAAGAACTCCGGGCTTTACGGGCGCAGACCTGCAAAACCTGCTTAATGAATCAGCTCTTCTTGCAGCACGTAATAACGAATCAAAAATTACAATGAATGATATTGACCGCTCAATTGATAGAGTTATAGCAGGTGTTGAAAAACGCAGTAAAGTATTAACCGATGCTGATAAAGAGTTAACCTCATACCACGAAGTCGGTCACGCTTTGATTGATAAGTTATTGCCTGACGCAAATGAACTGCATAAGGTTTCAATAATCCCTCGCGGAATGGCACTTGGCGTAACCTGGACAAGACCAAAAGATGAATCTGTTCATGTAAGTAAAGCAAAATTGTTAGCTAAAATCACTGTATCACTTGGCGGACGGGCAGCAGAAGAAATCGTTTACGGCAAAGACAGAGTAAGTACAGGAGCTTCACAAGACCTTATCAACGTAACCGATATGGCGCGTAAAATGGTTACAGCCTGGGGAATGTCCGACAAGCTCGGCACAATGGCTTACGGTAAAAACCAGGAAAACGTATTTATGGGCAGAGATTTCGGACACCAAAGAGATTACTCCGAACAAGTTGCCTACGAAATCGATCAGGAAATTAAACGCATAGTCGACGAACGATATGAACTTGCAAAACAGCTATTATCAGAAAACCGAGATATGCTTGAAAAAATTTCAAAAGA
>CAMDYM010000066.1 GCA_945910425.1 uncultured Candidatus Melainabacteria bacterium
GAAAAATTCGGATTTATGGTTAACGCACTGCAATACGGTACACCGCCTCACGCAGGTCTAGCAATCGGCTTAGACAGACTTGTAGCACTACTTGCCAGAACCGAATCAATTCGTGACGTTATCGCGTTCCCTAAAAACGCAGGCGCAAAATGCTTGATGAGTGATGCGCCGGGTATTGCTTCAATTCAGCAGTTACGTGAACTTCACATAAAAAGTACTGTAAAAGTTTAGAAATGTAAACTTTTATTACAACAATAGCAAAAAATAAAAATCTTCTTGTTTATAACCCAACAAAACAAGGAGATTTTTATGATAAAACCATTAAGCATTGCAGAAGATGCAAGATTATTTACCC
Source organism: uncultured Candidatus Melainabacteria bacterium (assembly GCA_945910425.1). GTDB lineage: Bacteria > Cyanobacteriota > Vampirovibrionia > Gastranaerophilales > Gastranaerophilaceae > Zag111. The sequence goes on from CAMDYM010000066.1 coordinate 356, forward strand.
AATTAGTAGGCGGACAGAAAAAAGCAAGTCAAGAAATTCAAAATTTAAGGAATTTGGGGTTGGAACAAAAAGATTTATTAATCAGAACAATTGCTCAAAATACAGATCCTTCAAATCCTGAACTTGTAGAAGCTTTTTCTGCAATGTTAAAACTTTTAACAGAAGGTAAATTTAGTGAAGCAATTCAAGGGATAAAAGAATTTTTACCAAATGAAGCGGCAATGAAAGAATTTCGTGACGGATTTGCTGTTATGGCAAAAGGTTGGGAAAACCCGATTGTATTTCCTAAAAAAGGAGCTTTCAAATGGTTAGGCTGGGCTGATAAACCTCAAGAGCTAACAACACGTGGTTTATGGGAAGCAGCTTACGGCGAAGAACCGGGACTTATTGTCGGTGCTGTAGGTAACTCGAATATTAAACCTGAACAAGTCAAAGGCGGATGCGCATTAACAAAAAAAGAATTATCAGCACAATACGAACAGTCAATTCAGGACTTTTTCGCACCGATTTTCAAATATTTTAAAGAACTCGGAGTAAAAGGGGAAGATATCGGATTTGCATTTGCGCACAGTGATTGCGGTGTTGATAAAGCCGCAAGAAATGTTGTTGAAGCCCACGGATTAAAAGGTATCGCAACCACTCCGACCGAATATACGCAATATTTAAGACCACTAAATGAAGCACCGGAAATAATTACAGAATTACCTAACGCTGTTATTGCAGATTTTCCTTATCCGACAGTATTAACAAGAAATGTCGGACAAATCGAAGATTACGCAGATGTTTACAGTCGTCTTGTCGGGAAAGACAACCCAATCGGTATCTTTGGTGGCGGCGAACATGCTTTTGTTCACGATACAAGAGAAGCACTTATCGGCAAAAACGGTTCTCAATGGGTTCCTGTTGACATTATGAAAGACAAACACGGAATTACAATTCCTGCAACAAACGAAGACGGTGTTGTTACAAACGCTGCAAGAAACATCTTAGAAAAAGTAAACGGCTCACCTTACGAAAAATATAGATACGCGTTTGAAAACTACTTACCGTCAAGTGCTATTAAAGAAGATATCGCGCAATACGACCCGCAAATGGCAATGACAACAATCGCTCACGCAAGATTACAAAAAGCAGGTAAAATTCCGCAACAATAAAAATTAACACTACATAATATCACAATAACAAGTACCGAAAACTTTTCGGTACTTTCCTTTTGTAAAAATTTCGTAATAATAATTAAAAAATGCGCAAGTAATAATATTTATATACATTATAATAAACGTAAAAACATGAAAGGAAAAAGTATGGTAGTAAATAATGTTTCTTTTACAGGTTTAAAACAAACTAAAAAAGGCAATCTGTACGAAAAGAAAAATACAGGTAAACGAATCGGAACAGCAGTAGGTTTAATCGGCGGTACGGCATTATCATTGCATCCGTCAGCTCAAATTGGCTCTGCATTAGCAAGTGCTGAACTGGCTGCAAGAAAATTACCTGTTCATCCAAGCATTATCCTTTGCGCAGGAATCCTGGCTGTAACCTTGTTATTAAGAGGTCTTGGCGCAATTCCTGATTACTTTGCAAACAAAAAAAGAATAGCTAAAGCCGATAAAATGGCAGAAGAAAAATAATTTACTACAAATTATCTTTAATAAATTTATGAGCATTAATTACATCATCATAATCTATAGGGGGCGGACCTTCCACAACCTCTAAAGGATTATGATGGTGTGCTTTTCTGTTAAAATTAAACACAACTTCGCCAAAATCTTTTCCGCATTTGGCACATGATAAACTACAGAGCAAAATATCGCAATCCCTTTTTATAATTTTTATTGAATTTATATCAAATTCGTTTTTACACATGGAACAGCAAAGCCCCGAAAACAGTGTTTTTATATCCTTTTGAGTAAAGTTTTTCATATCAATATTTTATATTAATTTTTGTAAAGTTTTCAACTGTTTATACTATTTATTGTTATTTTACTTCAAAAAATGGGATTAATATACATGTAACCAAAGGAGGTTATCATGGCAATTAATTTAATCCTATTCGGTTTTATTGTTTACACTGCATTGATTGTTGTTCCAAGCATCTGGGAAGAATTAACAACCGAAAGCCAGGGGTAAATATAAGTACCTAAAAAAGGTGGATTTTTTGATTTTCGTTTTTTGACAATTGAGAGAGTATGAGAGGTTTTTAGTGTAGGTTTTACGTTTATTAAATAAACGGATAGCTTGATGTGCAAAAAATTAGTCTTCAATCAACTTAAACCCTTCAGGCAGTCTTTTATTCACTTCGTCTACAAACTCAGGGAAAGTCATACCAAGCGCATTAACAAGCTTCCACAGGGTAGAAATCTGTACATCTCTTTTGCCTTTTTCAAGCTGGGCTATTGAGCTGCTCGGAATATCATACTCATAACTCAACAGTAATATTCCCTTATTTAAAGCTTTTCGCTTTTCTTTTACAATCTGCCCTATAATATCAAGCAACAAAGCCTTATCAGCTTGTGCTTTTTCACTGTATTTTTTCATATAGACAATTCTAATAAGATATGTTAGTATAGTCATGACTAATTAGTCATAGAGATAAGGAGATTATATGAAAAAGTTAGCTTTTACATTAGCAGAAACATTAATAACCCTAGGCATAATCGGAGTTGTCGCAGCAATAACAATACCGACACTTATCAGTAATTATCAAAAACATGTTTACTACACACAATTTATGAAAGCTCGCTCAACAATAGAAAACGCATTGAGATTATATGCAGCAGACCATGACTGCCCAACAAACGAACCTCTATGCAACCCTGAAAATGATATAATTGAAGAATTTTCAAGATATTTCAAAGGCGCAACACTTTTTAACGATACAAACTACAAAGAAGTTTGCAAAGGCTACGATATACTACCCGCTACAGAAACCACTTATGGTACAGCAGATGCGGCTTCTATGTGCATGAAAGATATTGAAGTCTATCAAAACACAAAATATAATGGATTTATAACAAATGATTTACTAATCAGTATGCAAACAGATGCGGGATATGGTGGCGGAGCTTTTGTGGATGTAAACGGACCATATTCAGGACCTAATAAAGGAGGAAGAGACATATTTAGTATATATCCAAACAAATTGCAGTATTTTTGTGGTCACTTATGGGGAGCAACTAAAGAATGCCTTGGAGAAGAATTAGTAATAGATATTTGTGACAGGGAGATTGATGATATGTGCGGAGAAAGATTAATAAAAGAAGGTAAAATGACATATTAACAACCCAATTTGTAAACATTCGGTTTAATTTCACGTTCGTAATACCAATTTTGCACTATAATAGAATTATGGATTACTTGAAGAACAAATTTGATATAATTATAGTCGGAGCAGGACACGCAGGCTGTGAAGCGGCATTGGCGTGTGCAAAATTAGGCGTAAAGGTTTTATTATGTACATTAAATGTTGATAACATTGCGCTTCAGCCTTGTAACCCTGCTGTCGGCGGACCTGCAAAGTCAACATTAGTCCGCGAGATTGACGCTTTAGGCGGGGTAATGGGAGAGGTAACAGACGCTACTTATCTTCAATTAAAAATCTTAAACTCCTCAAAAGGTCCTGCTGTTAGAGCGCTTCGCGCACAATCTGATAAAGCCGAATACACTCGTTATATGCGCAATCTTATTGAGAGTAACGAAAACATTTACTTAAAACAATGCTGTATAACTGAATTACTTGTTGAAAACGACAAAATAATCGGCGCCGTTGATGAATTTGGAGTAAAATACAACGCAAGAGCCGTTGTATTAACCACAGGAACCTCGTTAGAAGGAAGAATTTTTGTGGGTTTACGCTCATACAGCGCAGGAAGATTAGGCGAAAAAGCCGCAATCGGGTTATCTGACTCGTTGCACAAGTTAGGCATTGAAACAAAAAAACTTAAAACAGGAACACCTGCCCGCGTTGATAAAAGAACCATTGATTATTCCAAAATGACAATTCAACCGGGAGATGAAGAGTTAAGCTTTTTTTCATTTAAACCCAATCGTCCGATTAGAAAAACTTACCCTTGTTATTTAACAAGGACAACCGAAGAAACCCACGAAATTATCCGCTCAAACCTTGATAAATCTCCTATGTACCAAGGATTAATTCACGGAGTCGGACCAAGATACTGTCCGTCAATTGAAGATAAAATCGTAAGATTTGCATCAAACCCTTCCCACCACATCTTTATTGAGCCTGAAGGTTTGGGAACATATGAAACTTATATTCAAGGTTTTTCAACAAGTTTACCTTATGATGTACAGGAAAAAATGCTAAGAAGCCTTCCGGGACTTGAAAAAGCACACATTATAAAACCTGCTTACGCAGTTGAATATGATTATGTACCTGCGGTTCAGACAACACATTCTTTAATGTCAAAAAAAATTAAAGGCTTATTTTTCGGCGGACAAATAAACGGAACAAGCGGATACGAAGAAGCAGCGGCACAAGGTCTTATTGCAGGAATTAACGCGTTTAACTACCTGAACGGCTCAGAAATGCTTGAACTTTCAAGAAGCTCATCTTATATAGGAACCCTCATTGATGATTTAGTCACAAAAGATATCCAAGACCCATACAGAATGCTAACATCACGTTCTGAGTACAGATTACTGTTAAGACAAGATAACGCGGATGAGCGCTTAACCCCGACAGGACACAAAATCGGGCTTATTGATGATGAACAGTTTGAAAGATTTAACAACAAACAACAAATGATTAAAGACGAAAAAGAACATCTTGACGGGTTAAAAATTTCAGCCTCAGAAGAGGTAAATGAAATCCTCTCAAAATACGGTGAACACATAGACCGCGGAATGCGCGCCTCTGAACTTTTAAAACGTCCAAATATCACATATAAAGTACTTCAAGAACTTGATTCATCTTTAAATATGCCAAAAGATGTTTACGAACAGGTTGAAGTTATTATAAAATATGACGGTTACATAAAGCGACAGGAAGAACAGGTTAATCAGGCAGGGAAACTTGAAAAATTCAAGATTCCGGAAGATATTGATTACGATAAAATCGACCATATCTCATCAGAAACCAAAGATAAACTGTCAAAAATCAAACCGAAAACCCTTGCACAAGCGGCACGTATCGGAGGGGTAAAACCTGCGGATATTTCTATTTTAATGGTTATGCTTGACCGCGGCTTAAAGAAATAAACTTTTCAATGTAATACCCTGTCAAAAACCCCATACGGTATAACTTTACACCGTCGAATTTAACGGCTTTTCTGTCTTTACAAACAATGGTTAAAGAACGGGTATTAGGGTCTTTTGCGACAATTTCACCCGCGTTCGCTTCGACAAGACCCAAGACCTCGACTTTATAAGGATTCACAACAAAAAATTTACCCCTATATGTAATATAGCAAGGCAAAAACGGATGAAGCGCTTTGACTGTTCTGAATATTTCATCTGATGATTGAGCTGCAAAATCAAGCATCCTTTCATCCCCCGAAATATTAGGAAAATAACTTGCTAACCTTTCACTCTGCGCAATCGGCATTGTTATATTATCATTTAATCCTATAATAAAATCAGCCACCAAAGCCCGAGCCGCAACAACCGTTCTTTCACGAAGTTCTTTTGAGGTATCATCAGGCAAAATTTCGACCTTTTTCTGAGCCAAAATCGCTCCCGTATCGTAATTCTCATCAACCAGATGCAAAGTAACCCCAGACTCTTTTTCTCCATACAAAATAACTTGCATATAAGGGTTTGGACCTCTGTATTTGGGTAAAAGTGACGGGTGAACATTAACTGTTCCAATAGTGGGAACCGAAAAAATCTCTTTTTTTAAGCGCTCTTTCCAGGTGCCGACAATAACTAAATCCACATTATTAGATATCAAAAACCGTTTAAATTCCTCGCTATTAGCCGATTTCATCTTAATTTGAGGCAAATTCATCTGTCTAATCAAAGTTAATTCTTTAGAAGGATTAAAAGTATCTTTTATAAAGAGTTTCAAAGGACTCATACAGGTTTGCTCATAACGAAAAACTCCGACAATATCAGCCCCTGCGTCTTTCAACCCCAGAACTATATTTGCTAACATTAACCCTTTTCCTAAAACAACAACTTTCATAAAAAACATTATAAAATAAAAAGTATATCAAACTCAAGTCTGATATACTTTTTAAAATTTATTTATATTTAGTAACTAAATAACAGGTTGATTTATTTCAGCTTCTTCAAGTTGAGCTCTTACCTCGTCTTGAGCATTTTTAAGTTCTGCAAAATTATCCATCGCTACTTTTGATCTGACAACACTGTGATTTAAAGTATGTCCGACCATACCAAAAGCAAGAGCCATTGGTGAATATTCCGCAATACGTTTAGCTACTTGTTTTATTGATGAAGGAACTTTCTTAACAGCTCTTGATAATCCGTTAAGGATAAAGTTATTATCAAGATGATTAGAAAATTTTGCTAACTTCTCAGTAACTTTTGGAGCATATTTTGTATAAAGTTTTGATGCTTCAAGTTTAGGAAGAACTTTTTCAGCAGCTTTAGCAATACCACGGCCGCCAAGAGTTAATGCAGTCATCACACCTGCTAATGTTGCACCCAAAGATACCATCGGGTGATTTTCTCTAAATTTACGAAGTTTAGGGAACTTACGTTCTAAAGCCTGTTTTCCGTCTAACAATTTATCAACAACAAACAAACCTGCCACCATAGCCCATGAACCGCCGATAAAAGCACCTAATTTACCAAGTCTTGACGGATTTTTAAGAACTGCCATTGTTGCTAAACCACCTGTTACAGGAAGCATACCAAACATAGCTTTATGTATTTTTTTGTGTTTTTTATCATTTACCTGATTTGATGCTGTAATTGATGCTAAAATTTTTAAATCTTCATCACTCATATTAGCAAACTGTTCAGGAGTAATTTCAACTCTTTTTGGTTGAACCTTTTTCTTACCTTCAAAACTTTGTGATGCTAACGAAATCGAATTTACTTGCATGTGTACACCCTTACCTTTCACGTTTTAATTATATACATTTTAAAACGGAAAGTAAAATTTTTTGTCAAAATTATAATATATGTAAAGAAAGATTTACAATAATAATTGTTTTCTATATTATAAAAGAATGAAAAAGTTTAACATTCACACAATGGGCTGTAAAGCTAACCAATTTGAAAGTTCAATAATAGAAGAAAATCTTACAAATCACGGTTTTACTAAAGAAAAAGATTTAAACAAGGCGGATATTTATATATTAAATTCCTGTTCTGTAACTCATAAAAGTGACAATGAAGCCTTATATCTTTTACGCTCGGCAAAGCATAAAAACCCGAATATTATCAACATTGTGACAGGATGTTATGCCCAAATTGCTAAAGACGAACTGTTAAAAAACGACTTTATTGATTACGTAATCGGGAATGATGAAAAACTTCATCTATATGACTATATAAATTCTGATGTTAGATTACACGCAAAAGATATTATGCAGCAAACCGAGTTTAATAAGGTCGTATTAACTGACACTACAAAAACCCGCGCAAGCCTGAAAATTCAAGACGGATGCGACAATCGCTGTACTTATTGTATTATCTGGAAAGCAAGGGGAAAAAGCCGAAGCGCAGATATTCCGTTTATTATAGAACAGATTAATAATTTTTCAGACGCAGGCTTTAAAGAAGTTATGCTGACAGGTATCCATATCGGGCAATGGGGAAAAGATATAGGATTAACACTTTTAGATCTGTTAAAAGAAATAGAAACAAAAACAAAAATTGAACGCTATCGTTTAGGATCGTTGAATCCGACCGAAATTACTACTGAAATGCTTGAATTTTTAAAGACCTCAAAAAAATTTTGCCCTCATTTTCACCTGTCGCTTCAATCTGCAAACGATAAGACTCTTCGTTCAATGAACAGATTTTATAAAACAGAAGATTATCTTGCTCAAATCGAACAAATTAATAAAATTTTTGACTTACCGTTTCTTGGAAGCGATATAATAGCAGGATTTGCAGGCGAAACAGAAGAAGATTTTGAAACAACCCGCAAAAACCTTGAAAACTCAGGTTTAACCCAAATTCACACCTTTCCGTATTCAAAACGCGCAGGCACAATTGGAGAATCTTTACCAGACCAAGTCGCAGATGATGAAAAAAATCGCCGCGCCTCAATTATAAAAGAGATTTCTAAACAAAAAATTGAAAAGTTTATTCAAAAAAATCTTGGCTCAACAAAAGAAGTTTTAATCGAAAAACACCGTGCCAAAAATTCGGGTAATTTGAAAGGCATGACAAGAAACTACCTGACTGTTGAAATAAAATCAGACCGAGGAGATTTATTTAATACCCTTCAACAAGTAAAATTAACCCGATATGAAAACGGTATAATTTACGCAGAACTAATCTAAACAAATTCTTTCAAAAACTCATCAATGTTTAACCCTAAAACCGATGATATTTTTACAAAATTATACAAAGATAAAGACATTTCTCCGCGTTCGACAAAACCGATATAAGAAAGGCTGCAATCAACCATTTCTGCTAATTTTTCCTGCGAAATTTTCTTCCTCATTCTCTCAACCTTAATCTTAAATCCGATTTCTTTTTTAAAACTGTCTTTATCCATGTTTTTATCATATATTATTGACATTTTTGTCGCCATATATAATAATAAATATATAGCTATTATAATAGTGATATATTTATAAAAGAAAGG
>CAMDYM010000067.1 GCA_945910425.1 uncultured Candidatus Melainabacteria bacterium
CTGTTACAATCGCTGTTGACTCTTACGGTCCTGTAACAGATAACGCTCAATCAGTTTACGAATTGTCTTTGATTGAAGAAATTCCGAATATTAAAGAAGAAATTCAAAAAGAATACGGATTTGAAGCTGATTTTGACAATGCAAAACAATACCTTGAAGAAAATGACGGAGCAGGTAACACCTTTAAGGCAACATCAAAACCTGTACTTATCGGTACAGCTGTTGTTGGTGCTACTACAATGATTTTCTCATTGATTCTTGTTATCAAAAACACTTTGGGCATTCAACCTGAAATGATTTTAAACCTGTTAAACCCATACACATTGTTAGGTTTCTTAACAGGCGGTGCGGTTATTTACTGGTTTAGCGGAGCTTCAATGCAAGCAGTTACAACAGGAGCTTACCGTGCGGTTGAATATATTAAAGATAACATTAAGCTGGGTGAAGCTGATGAAAAATGTGCAAATGTAGCAAATTCAAAAGAAGTTGTAAAAATTTGTACACAATATGCTCAAAAAGGTATGGTTAATATCTTTATCGCATTATTTACATTTGCACTGGCTCTTGCTTGTCTTTCAGCACCAGGAGCTAAAACACAGCTTGCAGTATCATTCTTTGTAAGCTACCTGATTGCAATTGCCGTATTTGGTCTATTCCAGGCTGTATTTATGGCAAACGCAGGCGGATGCTGGGATAACGCTAAGAAAATCGTTGAAGTAGACCTTAAAGAAAAAGGAACAGTGCTTCACGAAGCAACTGTTGTCGGAGATACTGTAGGTGATCCGTTTAAGGATACATCTTCAGTTGCAATGAACCCGATTATTAAATTTACAACTTTATTCGGTCTGTTAGCAATGGAAATTGCTATCAACGAAAACTTTAGGAAAGTTGCACCAATCGTTGGTGTGGTATTTTTAGTAATCGCATTATTCTTTGTTGTTCGCTCTTTCTACGGAATGAGAATCCCAACCAAGAAATAATGTCAGCTTTTTGAAGCGGCGGCGGGTTAAATAACCCGCCGCCGCTTTTATTTTAACATTTCGTAACATACATTAAAGTTTTCAACATACCATGCCGTTAAACAAAAAGTGAAAGATATATAAGGAGTAATTTAATGGCAGGAATAGACAAAACACCGGCAGTAAACAACTTTCAACATGTAACAGAAGCAAAAAAAGATACAGTTGAACAAAAAAAAGAACAACCACATTTTATTCTTAAATTCAAACAAATCGAAAAATTAGAAAAACAAATTAAAGAGTTAAAAGACAAAATTAAAATTTTAAGACCAATGAACGAGGCTCAAGAAAACGAAAAAACACAGTTAGAAACTTTATTAAAAATATATGAAAGTCAACTTGAAGAACTAAAAAAAGAAAATGAAACCCCGCCATTTTTCGGATTGGGATAACAAATAAAAAAGGAAGATTTAAATCTTCCTTTTTTTATTAAAAAATTGAACTGTCTTGCATAAATCGCATCCGTTCAAGTTCAGCCAAATAAGCCCGGGCATTGAGATAATCTTGCGGATTCATCATTTCAGCCTGACGTTCAAAAGAAGCTCGGATATAATTCATATTTATGTTTTTAATTTGTTTTTCAATACTTTTATGTTTTTTTATTCTTAAATCCTTTTGAGATAAGGATTTCACTCGCGATGGAACGCTTTTAACTTCGACTTTCATTTTGTTCTCCTATAAATTATCTAAACATAATAAATCAGAACAAAATATTTTTTGCTAAATTTTCAAATTCCAAACCTCATCTAAAATCTGCCAACCGTGATTTTTAATCCTCATAAGACAAAAATACCCTGCGTTATTACCTTTTGCGTTTTTTGAACAATTTTTATTTATTGTATCATTACTTTCATGATAACCTGCGGGAACAATACCATATTCCGGAGTATAAGTAATCACATAAATATCTTTTCCAATAACATTAGGACCACTGTCACCATTGGCATCAATATAAATAGTTATCCCTTGCCCCAAAGAATTTATGCCAAAATAATTTTTCATTTCATAAGTATGACGCCAAGCATCTATACACAAGTTTGAACCATTATACATTTTCACAGTTATAACATTATTACCGATACCTATTCCTTTATTATCATAAAAAGCAGAGTTCCCGGATAATGTTTTATTTTTACCGCGATTCTGCCAACAGCCCTCTTTATGATAACAAACATGAGAATATTTCATATACGGAGCAAAATATGTATCAAAAAAATTTTTCAAAAAAGCTGAATTACCATCTTTGACCGCCATATCTAATTCAACATCATTAGCCGTATTTGAACGTATGACCTGTTGAATTATCGAAAAATCTTCTTTAAACTTAGTTTCTATTGTTTTCTTTTGACATTTCGTAATCAATGACGGAATTGTCATTGCCGCTACAACGCCAATTATACCAAGGGTTATTAAGACCTCTGCTAAGGTAAATCCTTTCCTCATCTTTTATCCTTTCTAATATTTCAATTCTTTAGTAATAAATTACAAAGTTTAGGCATTTATAACTAAAAATATAACAACTTTGATAACTTTTGTCAAATATAGTCAAATAAGAATGATAAGGACAAAAATTTATGTCAGTAAGAGAAACTATAAAAACATTGTTATTAAAAGAAAATATGACATTGACAGAACTTGCGGAACTTGTTAACACTGAGCTTGGGAAACCCTATACAATAGACGGTCTGTCACGAAAACTTCAACGTCAAACAATGAAATATAATGAAGCAGAAATGTTAATAAATCTGCTTGGTTATGATATAAAACTTATAAAAAGAAATAAATACCCGAGATAAAATTATAAAGTATAAACTTACTACTTAGCCGAACTCTACAATTAAAAAAATAATAATTTAATTTAAACTCCTTATGTTCAAATTTTAATAAGGAGAAAATTATGGATGATATTAGAAGATACATCGTTGAATTTATCGGAACATTTTTTCTTGTGTTTACAGTCGGATTATGTTTAGTACTCCCGGGAAACGGTGTAATTGCAGCTATTGCAATCGGTTTTATATTAATGGTAATGGTTTATGCAGGCGGATACATTTCAGGAGGTCACTATAACCCTGCAGTGTCACTTGCCGCCACAGTAAGAGGAGCTTTAAGCGTTAAACATTGTGTTTTTTATATGCTTTTCCAATTTCTTGCTTCACTTGCAGCAAGCGGACTTATAATGTTTCTTGGCGGAATGGTTGAAGGCACGGCTGAATGTCCGTTTACTCTAACTCAGCTTATTATCGGAGAATTTTTATTTACATTTGCACTATGCTATGTAGTCTTAACAACAGCAACAGCATCAAAAACAGCAGGAAATTCTTATTACGGGCTTGCAATAGGATCAACAGTAACCGTCGGGGCTTTTGTAACAGGCGGAGTGCTTTGCTTTGGAGCATTTAACCCTGCCGTTGCATTAGGATTATTTGCACTAAACATCGCATGCCTGAAACTTGCACTGATTACAATCAGCGTAAACCTTGTAGCAGCAGCGGTTGCAGCACTTGTTTTTAAAATAACAAACAAAGAAGATTTGTTATTATAAACTTTGGTAACAATCAGCCATATTTTAGCGCAAAAAATTATATTTACGGATTTTATATTATTACAAAACTTAAAAAAATCTTGAGGTTAATAACTTTCAGATTTATAATAGTTGTACTCTGTAGTGCCTGATAAAGAAAGGATAAGATATGGCTGCAATCGAAGAAATGACTTACACTCAACTTGAACGTGCAATTAACCCGACTCATGACATTAAACTGTTTGCGGGACGTTCAAACCCGAAATTAGCACAAGAAATTGCTGATCAACTGGGAACGACAGTGGGTCCTATGGTTGTTAAAAACTTTGCTGACGGAGAAATCTACGTTCAGGTAAAAGAAAGCGTCAGAGGGGACGATGTATTTATTATCCAGCCTGTTTGCAACCCTGTTAACGAAAACTTAATGGAATTATTGATTATTATCGACGCATTCAAACGAGCAAGCGCGAAAACAATTACCGCAGTAATTCCATATTACGGATACGCAAGACAAGACAGAAAAACTTCAGGCAGAGAAGCTATTACAGCAAAACTTGTTGCAGACTTATTGACTACAGCAGGCGCTGACAGAGTTCTTGCAATGGACTTACATACAGGTCAAATCCAAGGATTTTTTAATATCCTAGTTGACCATATTATGGCAACAAATGTGCTTGTAAATTATATCAAAGGATTAAATATTAATCCTGAAGATATGGTTGCAGTATCACCTGATATGGGCGGAGCTAACAGAACCAGACACTTTGCAAAAAGACTTGATTGTCCGATTGCAATTATCGACAAACGCCGTGATAAACATAACGAAGCTATCGCAACGAATGTTATCGGGGACGTTGAAGGTAAAGTCTGCCTGATGTTTGATGATATTATTGATACGGCAGGTACAATCTGTGAAGCTTCTAAACTATTAAAATCAAAAGGTGCAAAAGAAATTTATGTCGGAGCAACTCACCCTGTATTTTCAGGACCTGCAATCGAAAGATTAGGTTCAGCTCCTATCACTGAATGTATCGTAACAAATACAATTCCTTTAGATATGGATAAAATGCCTTCAAATATTAAACAGGTTTCAGTAGCACCGTTACTTGCTCAAGCAATCTCAAGAATCCATGATGATGAATCTGTAAGCTCTTTATTTGGATTTGAAAAAGAAATGCAGGTTAGTTGATTTTGCTGACGGACAAAGCAAGCCCGATGAAAATAAATTTTATAGAAAATCTCCTCCAAACGGAGGAGATTTTTAACATTTTGCTAAAGATTTTTTTACCCCGGTCGTAATACATAATATAGATATGAGAAACGAAAGTTTTTCATACCTCCTCCCCAAGTCTGGTAGCCGTTCTTTTTGAAACGGCTTTTTTTTATTAATTAAAATAGCAAATTATTTTTTTACGTGTATTATTTATATATGTAGAAAATAAAGGATTAAATAACATGAATATTCAACAATCTCCTGCTTTCACTGCAAGAATAAAAATGTCAGAAATAAAAGGTATAGCAAAAGAAGCCGCAGAGCTTAGTCCGTTTTCAACAACAGGAAGCTGCGCTGTAGGTTCAACAACAGTTGGAACCGTAGGCTCTACAGCATCTCAAGTTGCAGGTTCGGCAGCTGACGTATTAGGTACAGCGTTTTCTGCTAAAGCCTCAGGTATTGATTCGTTCGGAATTGTACCGGATTTTTTAAATTCCGCAGCACCTTATGTAACTCCAAAAACTATTGTTTCAGCTAACAATCACCCAAGCATAATGGGTAGTTTTTTCAGTACTGTGGGGGATTTATTACACAGCATCTGCAAAGTTAAATCAAAAAACAAAAACGTTAAAGATCCTTCTTAACTTTAAAATATATAATTTATGATTACCCCAATTAACCAAACTACAACAAACTATTATAATCACAAACCTTGCCGGGTAAATTTTCAAGGTTATAATCCTGCGCAGTTTGCGGCACCTGCGGAGAGATCGTTGCGTAATATTGAATTTGCAGGACGAAAAATCATTAACATATTTTTTGACTTTTTTAATAAAAATAAACACTCTGAACTTTATGAACAGTTTCTAAATACTGACCCTAAATCAGAAGATTATATTCATATTTTGACCAAAATAAGCCAAATATTTTCAAACCAAAAACCTGTTGAAATTAACATAGAAGGAGAGCGGATTGAAAGAATAGCCCGAACAAAAAGCCCGCATATTTTTATAATGAACCATGATAACCAATCAAAAGACCCTAAAATGCTTGCATTTTTTAACACACTGCTAAACCATGCTTATATCCGTGAGGGTATTGAAAAAACATGCCCGCGCCCAAGAATTATTCTTAATCAAGATATTTTATTATCTATGAGCAAATTAAACCGTGCAATTTTTGAAAAACTGGGAGCCGTCGGAATTGATGCAAGTCTTTACGGTTCTGATTCCCAAGCAAATGCAAGAACATTTTTCAAACTTATCAGAGAATTTTTGAATAAAGAAATAAACATTTTCATTTTTCCTGAAGGTAAAAATGCGATAAGAAAAAATGTACCTTTATGTGAAAAATTTCAGCTCGGGGTAGCCGAACTTGTAGCAAGAATCGCAGATCGAATGCCTGAGGTTAATATTACGCCACTTGGATTTGCATATGGTAAAAAGTCAGACGCTGACAGCATTTATATAGGAGAAACCGTTGTATTAAAAAAACTTGGTGAACATATTGAATCTTCGCGCGGGAATATATCTTCTCCATTTGCAAAAGCAGAATACAAAGACTTTTTTGCAGGACGCAACAGTTCTGTTTTAACAGATAAATCAATTCCGGTTGAAGGTAGAGAACTTCCGCAATATATTGGCGGAATACTTTGCGAGAACCTGAGAATTTGTAAAGAAGAAGCCATTGCAGCGATAAAGTAATCTATTTTAAACTCTGTAACATAGTGTTTGCACTCTTGCCGCCCTTTTCTGTAGGCTGACACCCGCCGCCCCTCATATAAAATTCTTTGCCATCATAATAGTTATACATTCTGCGTGCATTTATAACATAAGATTATGCCTACTTAAACAGTGCACCTAAAACAATCTCTTGACATTTTGCAATTAATACGGGAATTGTAAGTGCAATTTCGTCTGCCTTCAAAGTTAATAGAAGAACTACAAGCAGTAGCACAAAATAAAGGCGTATCCTTAAATAACCTTGTTAAACAATGCTGTGAATACGCCCTTAAACACTTAGAAGATAAAAATCTACCAGGTTAAAAATCTTATGGTTGCAGCAACATTTGCCGCTGTATTTATAACATTTGCAGCAGTATTGATTCCTGCATAATCATCTCTTACAACAACAGTATTAACAGTTGCAGGAACAGGTTGAACGACTTCATACGAATAATCATACGAAGGATAGTAAGTATAAGATGTTGAATAATAAGTTGTCGGATAATAAGGTCTGTAAATCGGCCTATACGGACGATATAACGGAGGCGGAGGAGGCAACGGTCTTACACCGATATGACTGTGATAATGAACAGGATGTCTGTGCATGCCACCCATTGGAGGTCTGTGATAACTGACACCGCCATGATAATTTGCCGCTCGAACCATAGGAGCATGCCCGCCTGAAGGCGGTGCTGAAAAACAAGGCGCCGTACAAAATAATACTAACAATCCTAATAATACAAGTTTATTTTTCATACCTTTTCTCCTGTATTGACTACACACACTATTATAACGATAAAAAATTTAAAAAGTTCAAATATAACAATGTAGATTTAACCAAAATAACTATGATTGGAACCCGTCAAAGACGCTTGAATACTGAAACAGAGCCCTCTTATGAGAACTCTAAAAAGTTAAATGTCGAAGAAGGGACTCGAACCCTCAAGGCGTTAACCACACGAACCTGAATCGTGCGCGTCTACCAATTCCGCCACTTCGACATAAACATATTATAATATAAACATAAAATTATTTTCACTAATTCGGCTACTCTGTAAAGCGATTTTTATTCGACAACTATTTATGCTAAAATATCACAGTGAAGAATTTTATTAAAATATTTTTTACAGCACTTTGTTTATTTATCCCTATTTTTGCATCAGCAACAGGGCTAAATCAATTATCTGCGCAGTTTCAACCGTTACAAATTATTGAAACTCCTTCAAGCCAAAATAATGAATCATCTTGCTTTAATAAAAATTATAATGAAACATATATTGCGGCAGTGAATACAAGAAACCTTGAACTATCTGCACTTCAAGACAGAAGGAGTCCTCAAGGTTTTGGGAATATTGATAAATCAAGTGCTCAAAACAAACTACTTCAACAAATTTTCACATCTAATTATAATAAATTATATTTCAGTACATCTCATAAATTATCCTCCTATTTAAAAAATGAGATTTGTACCCGCGCCCCTTAACATACTCCTGTATTTTACAAACAAAGTAATTACAATTTAACAGGAGAATACTAATGAATATCGA
>CAMDYM010000068.1 GCA_945910425.1 uncultured Candidatus Melainabacteria bacterium
ATATAGGAATTTTACGGTAAAATAGAGGACGAAAAAGTAACTTTCTGAGTAGTTTTAGTCAACCACTCGGAAATGGATGTAATTCAAACACAAAGCCGAAAGATGGCAGAAAAATGTTTTTTCAAATGTCCCATTAAAACCCATGTACATTAATTTTTCCACTTATCAACTTCTACCTAATAATCATATCATAAAAATGAACTCAATTATTTAAGCAATAAAAAACTCCCCAGGCTGGACTCGAACCAGCAACCCTTCGATTAACAGTCGAATGCTCCGCCATTGAGCTACTGAGGATTACTTGTATGACATTTCTGTCGACTCCTTCAATATATAACAAAAAAAATTTATTGTAAAGTACTTTTTTTAATTTTTATTCGGATAATTGAGATTTTCTTTTTATATGCTAATATAACATTGATTGGATATGTATCAAAGAAAGGAGCTTTTATGGCTAATCCCGTATTAAACGAACAAGTGTTCAGTTCAAATCTTGAATCTGAACACGAAAATGTCATGACTATTAACGGAACTATATTAAAAACATGTTTTCTTGGTCTGCTTACTGCTATAACTTTTGCTTACAATTGGGGACTTATTTTATCAGGTTTTGCAGATAAAGCTATTACGTTATCAAAATTCGGACTTTGGGGCGGAGTTATACTCTGTCTTATAATTTGTTTTGGTCCTAAAAACAGATTTCTTATGTTCACAACCTCGCTTTATGCTCTTTGCGAAGGCTTAATCCTGGGATTTATTTCCGCTGTTGTAAATACAAGATTCCCGGGCGTTGCTTCTCAAGCTGCTATCGGAACCTTTTTTGCGCTGTTTAGCATGTTTTTACTATATAAAACAAATATTATAAAATGCACAAATACTTTTAAAAAAGTTTTATTAACTTCAACATTTGCAATTTTCGGGATTTACCTTTTGCAAATTATATTAAACCTTTTCCACTTAAATATACCTGCAATATTTTCAAACAGTCCGATAGGAATCGTTTTCAGCGTTATTGTAGTTGCTGTCGCATCATTTAACCTGATAATTGATTTTGATTTGATTGAAAATCTTTCTAACAAAGTTGATAAGGCTTTTGAGTGGTATTGTGGATTTTCGCTTCTGGTCACAATAATTTGGATGTATATTGAAATTCTTAATCTATTAATGAAACTCCAAAGTAGAAATAATTAATAAATTTTAATTAATTTTAAGAGAACGGATTTAATATCCGTTCTTTTTTTATCCCGGTTTCTAATACAAATGTATGAGATTTTCTGATAAAAGTTAAAGATATAAAATTTAGCCCCGACATGTCATGTAAATCTATATATTTTATTGGAGCTTCAAAATGTCAGAACAAGTATTAATGCCAATGATTGGCACCAACAACATAGAAAATAAAGAAAGAGCAAAAGATTCACTGGAAAAAGCCAGAATTGCTCATGAAAAATATCTTATCGGTCAAAGAAATAATGACTTACAAGAAGCAGTAGAACACTATGTTGATGCCGTTAAATATGACCCGACAATACCTGAAACATACTATCGTCTGGCAACTTTGATGTGGGAGCAGGGGCAAATCAGTATAGGAACCGCGATTGAGCAGTGTAAAACTGCAATTTCGTTATCTCCGCATAACAAGGACGCACACCTTTATACGGGATATTTTATGCAGCTTGCGCAAGACTTTCAATCGGCAGAAAAAGAGTTTAAATCTGCAATAGATATGAATCCGTTAGCATCAGGCAGACCGCGCATGCTTTTATCCCAGTCTATTTTACAGAAAATCAATACGCAAGATAATTGTACTTATAAAGATTATGCGGGATTTTTGTACTACTTCCTAACAGGAAGCCTTATGCTTGCCTGGGACAGACCGACTATGAAAATGTTTTACAAAAACATGACAAAAGATGTTTCAATTTTTTCATACAACACGGTCGGGAAATTCCTTGAAAAAATTAAAATGTATGATTCAGCCAAAAAAGTTTACGAACAAGCGGTTGAAAACACTATTCACTCAGAACATTTTTACAATAAAATCGGTGATTTAGCGCTAAGAAGCAAAGACATTGAAACTACCGTTGATTGTTACAGAAAAGTTTTAGAAGCTAACCCCCTAAATCGTGAAATTTTGATTAAACTTGCAACAATCCTTCAAACATACTTCCCTGATAATACGGAAGAAGCTATTGATTGTTATGAAAGATTATTGGAATTTAAAATTGATACGGCACAAATTTATTACGAACTCGGACATTTATATATGTCAAAAGAGGATAAATTAAATGCTGTTAGCGCATTCAAACTTGCGGTAGATAATGATCCGGAAAACCCGTTTTTCAACAATTCACTTGGTTATGCTTATGCTAAAGCCGAATTATATGACGATGCAATCGAACATTACCAAAAAGCAATTTCAATAAACCCTGATGCAGAATGGACATCAATTGTTTGCCAAGCACTAGGTTCCATTTACGCAGAGCAAAAAGGCAACATTGAAGCAGCCGTTTCCACATATCAGGCAGGAATTATTTTAGACCCTAAAAATTATGATTTATATATAGCGCTTGGCGATATTCACATGGCAGATTATGACTTAGATAAAGCGATCCGCTCATATTGTGATGCTATAACCTTAAATCCTGATGATTACAGGGCATATTCAAAAGTCGGCATAGCTCTTTGGGAAAAGGATTACCTTGAAGAAGCACTTGTAGCTTATCACAAAGCCGTTGAGTTAAAACCTGAAAACGAATACGCTCAAAACAATTTGGGAATATTATACCTTGACGGGCTTGTAAACCCTGAAGAAGCCTTAGAATACTTTGAAGAGGCAATTTCCTTAAACCCTAATTACACACTTGCATACTTTAACGCAGGACGTGCAAGCCAGGAACTGGGATTTACGAATGATGCGGCGCATTACTATCAAATGGCAATAGATTTAAACAGATTAACGGAAGAACTTGACGAAGAAGATATTCAAGCAAGACTTCACAGTTTATTTGAAATATAAGGATATATTTATACATTTACTATATATGAGGTAACTTGAGTGTTCGAAATTCGAACACTTTTTCTTTTGCACGCCGCGCACATGGAAATATTATTAAGAAAACTGGACAAAGAAGTAAAATATATGCTGGGATATATTCACAGGGTAGTACCTAAACCCGCCATCCACACACGTATTTTACTAAGAATAAGAGGAAGGGGGGATAACTATGATTGACAAAATAATAATGCTATTACTAGCAATAATGTCACTAATAATAGCATTTAAACTGTAATCAAACATAGTATAAATTAGCAATTACAGCATCCGTAAAGTCGGTTGTTGATAAACTGCCGCCTAAATCACAGGTCTTTTTACCTTCTGAAAGCGTTTTAAATAAAGCTTTTTCAATTTTTTCAGCGTAAAAATGTTCACCGATATATTTAAGCATTTCAACAGCAGACATTAAAAGAGCTGTCGGATTAGCTTTGTTTTGCCCTTTTATATCAGGCGCAGAACCGTGAACGGGTTCAAATACCGCGCAATCAAGCCCGATATTTGCGCCTTGCGCAACCCCTAAACCTCCGATTAAGCCTGCTGTTAAATCAGACACAATATCGCCATATAGATTTGGTAAAACTAAAACATCAAACCTTGTCGGGTCTTGAACAAGCTGCATACAAAGGTTATCAACCAAAATTTCGCGGGGGGTAATATTTGGGTATTCTGTGGCAACTTTCCTAAATGCTTCCAGAAACAACCCATCTGATAGTTTCATAATATTTGCTTTTGTCACACAGCAGACTTCATGCCTGTTATTTTTTACGGCATACTCAAACGCAAAACGGCAAATCCTCTCAGAAGCATGCCTTGTAATAATTTTTATACTGTGAGCGGTATCTTTATCAATCTGCTCTTCAACACCTGCGTATAAGTCTTCTGTATTTTCTCTTACTACAACCAAATCCACATTTTCAAATCTTGTTTTTACATTTGGAAGGTTTTTACAAGGTCGTAAATTAGCATACAAGTCTAAATCCTTGCGCAATTGAACATTAACTGAGCGAAAACCTTTTCCGATAGGAGTTGTAACAGGAGCTTTTAATGCAACCTTATTTTCTTTTATAGACTCCAAAACTCTTTGAGGTAATGGTGTTCCTTCTGAATTAATAACATCAGCACCTGCCGTTTGGATATCCCAATCTATCTCAAGCCCGCTTGCTTTTATAATTTTCATAACACTATCCGAAATTTCAGGACCGATACCGTCACCATTTATTAATGTAATTCTGCGCATAAAAAAACCTCCGGTTGATAGAATTATTATACTATAAACGGGAGGGGTTGTAAAAATATTAGGGGAAATAAAATATTTATAAATCTTATGAATTAAATGTCTTAAATGATCTGCCAACGTTTTTATCTAACGCTGATTTAACTGATTCATACTCTTTTTCTAATGTAGTGTGTTCTGTATCAAGAAGTTTAATTTTATTTTGGTATTTCAAATCTTTTGCACTGATTTCCTGATTTTTTCTTTCATAATCAGCTTCAGCTCTTGCTATTGCGGTATCATTATCCTGTTGGGTGATATCCTGGCAAGAAGTGTGAGTTTTTGATTCCCACTTAATGCCGTTTAACTTGACTTGTAATGTATCTTGCAGTGATTCAATTTCATTTTGGATAACATTTTCGACATTTTCGTTTGTCACTGCTTCAATAGTTATAATGCCTTGTTTCAAACAATCCTGAATCCATTCTGAGCTTGATGCAAGATTATGATCTAACTCTGCAACATTATTTTGAGTCATTTCATTTTTAATAGAACTTTCACCATTTAAGCGGTACCAAAGATTTGTATACCATTTTGCTTTATCTTCATCTGAATAAGTATAAGTTTGTTCTAATGTTGTACAGCCTAAATCCTCAGCTTCTGTCGTAAATTCTGATAGGATTTCATAATATTCGGTAACAGCCTTACCCAACTCTGAATCAACGCCTCCTGCTGCTGCCATTGCCTGAGCATTTAACCAGGTTTGATATGTTGAACAATCCCAAAGTTTTTGTTGGGCATTGACATATGCGTCATAGGTAGCTTGATCAACAATTCCGGGAGTTGTTGATATGTATTCACCATTATTATCAGTCTTAAGAGATTCATTATACGCATTTTTATAAGCTAACTCAGCTTTTCTGAAATCAACATAAGCACCGTGAGATTCATATTTATAAGCCTCATCTGATGAACAAGGTCCATAATTCTTATTTATTATTTGAGAATCAACAATTTCTTTACCTGTATCTTCATCAACTGTTACATTAATTTCTTCAGTATTATAATTACCGCTATAATCATTCTTTAATCGAGCATCCTTAACCAAAGCTTCCCATTGGTTATAAACATCAGCGTAATCATTATTAAGCTTATTATAATTTTCTTCTAATGATTTGCTTTTAAATACTTTTTTAATACCGTATTTTTCCAAAAATGCATCTAAATTAGCAGATTCTTTATAATTTCTCGCATCATCAGATAATAACAATACCTGACCTGAAGCATTAGAAAGCAAATATTGACTCTTCATATCTGAATATTGATACAAAACATTTGCTGTTAGTGCAGTATTTTGAGCATCTCCCTGAGCATCAAAAGACATGTATGTATATTGGGTAGTATTCAATGCTGCAAGATATTCCTGACTGGCTTCTTGTGATTGAATTGCTAATCTCATCTTAGAATTAGATACCTGTTGAGATTGGTATTCATTAGAAGTTAATCTTGCTGTTATGGATAGTAATCTTGCTTGTGAAGCGGATATTCCCATTATCTGAACATTCCTTTCATAACTCTTATTACTCATATATTCGGCACATTTCCATGTTTTCTTTAATACTTTTATCTATTCATTAAGATATGTAACAAAAGTTATATAAATTGAATATAAAAAGTCAATATTTTTTTATACAAAGTTTTTATATATATGTAAGAGATAAATAAAGAAAAAGAAATTAGTTTAAGTAAGAATTACAAGAGAGGACAAACAAATGGCTACAGTGCTATTATTTTCTGATGCAGTTACAAGCGCATATAAAGATACATCAAAAGCTTTAAAAGAAGTTGATTTGAACGATAAAAAAGTTGTAAAAAAGACTTTAACTCAAATTATGAAACAGTCTTTCTTCCACGGAGCAAACCGTTTCGGAACAAACTTCATCGCATAACAACTCAATTAAGTTCGTTGGAATATAGGAAATTAAGGAAATAACATAAACTTAAAGGAATTAGGAATATCAACAAAAAAGACCCGAATAAATCGGGTCATTTTTTTATTTATATAATCAAAATTTATACCTTTAACGAACTGCAAATATTTGTAATAAAAGACCTGATTCTCTCAGGAGCTTTACCTTTTTCATAAGAAGTAGAATAAGCATAATTATTCGGGAAAACTTCCAACTTAGTTGCTGTTTCCCAGCACCCAGGTCTGTTAACCCTAAATTCTACATCTTTCTGCCAATTACCTTTTAAATCAAATACCCGTTCTTTCTTCTATACAATACTTATAAAACAAGCCAAGAAATAATTTGCTAAACTGTTAATAAAGTTTTGTTACAATCAACAAAAAAAACATCATTTTCAAGCAATTTTAAAAACGATTTTACTTAACCAAGATATGATAACCTCGTGTACAAATATAAAATATAATACCCCAAAAACTGTAAAGCCGTCTTTCAACGGCAGACTGGTTCCTGCAAGATTATCCAGATTCTATGAAAACGCAGGATTTAAAGGGATTTTATCTCCTTTAATGGACTATAAAGCAAGAAATTATCCGCAAGTTATAAGAAAAACACTTGCTCCGATTATTAAAAAGGTTCAAATTCCGAGCAAAAACGGTTCAATCTACAGTTGGGAAGTTAATCCGGAAAACAGTAAAAAATATGTATTATTTCTTCATGGAATAAAAGGTAAATCAACAATTCCGCCAAACCAACTTTTTATAGAATCTGTAATTCAAAAAGGCGGTTATGGAATTATAACTCCGGAATACAGAGGAAGCGCAGAATTACATAAGAAAAGATTTACATTTAAAAATATGATAGAAGATGCCAAAG
>CAMDYM010000069.1 GCA_945910425.1 uncultured Candidatus Melainabacteria bacterium
TAGCTGCTGTTAATGTAGTTTTACCGTGGTCAACGTGGCCGATTGTACCTACGTTAACGTGCGGTTTCGTACGTTCATACTTTTCACGTGCCATGAGATTAATCTCCTTCTTTTTTGTCTACTATATACTACTTTAAATTTAGTATTCTACGATACTTTTAATTCTAACCGCTCATAAATTTTTGTCAAGATTATATGATGAAATGATATTGATATTTTACTTAAAAAGAGTATAATCAAGTTTATGGATATTCAGTATTTGTCGGAGTATTTAGAGTATTTGGAGATTGAAAAAGGGTTAAGCCAAAATACCTTGGATGCTTATCGTCGTGATTTAACAGATTTTTTTGAGTTTTCAAAAAATCGCGGAGTGCTTGATGTTTGTAATATTGAGAGAGCTGATTTGAATGCTTATATATTAAAGCTTCGCGAAAGAAAGTATTCTTCGACAAGTGTTACAAGAAAAGTGGCATCTTTGAGAGGCTTTTTTAAATGGTTTTGTGCAAATGAATACGGAACAAAAAATCCTGCATTAACTCTGGAGCAGCCAAAGTTGCCGAAAAAACTGCCAAAAGTCTTAACAGTCAATGATCTTAATGTTATTTTAACATCTGATTTAAATCCTGAAGAATTGGTAATTATTGAATTATTATACGGTTGCGGGTTGCGGGTATCTGAACTTGTTAATTTGAAACTTGGTAATATTGATATCAAATCAAAATATATTCAATGTTACGGTAAAGGTTCAAAAGAGCGGATTGTGCCTTTTGGGTCAAAGGCTAAGGATGCTTTAAAAAAATATTTCAAGCTGAGAGATTATATTTTATTAAAGAATAATCTTAAAGATAAAAAGATTTTGCTTTTGAAAGATAACGGAAAATCTATTACACGTCAGGATATTTATAATTTTATCCGTAGACAGGGCGAAAAAATTCATAAACATATTTCTCCGCATACCCTAAGACACAGTTTTGCAACACATTTACTTGAAAACGGAGCAGATTTAAGGGTTGTTCAGGAGCTTTTAGGGCACAGCGATGTTGCAACAACCCAGCTATATACCCATATTACCAAAAAACGATTGAAAGAAGTTTATTTTGCAATAAATAGTCACTCGTGATAGTATGTGGGTATGTTGAATATCTTTATATCAGGATTAGAACCGCAAACGGGTAAAACCCTTGTAGCTTCCGGGATTGCTGCAACTATGCAGAGTCTGTCTTATTCTACAAGTGTTTATAAACCAATTCAAACAGGTGCAAAAATTTTGAACGGTTTTAAAAGTTCTCCTGATTTATTAGCAATAAAGCGCGTGGATTCTAATGTAAATACGTTATCTACTTATATGATTTCAGGTAAGGCTGCACCTTTTGTCAGTGCTTATGAGGATAAAGTTTCTATCAGTATTGATACTATATTTAACGAATTTAGAAGCATGTCTAACCTGACTGAATGTAATATTGTCGAAGGGTGTAACAGTATAGCTTCTCCGATTGCCGAAAATATGACAGAACTTGATATTGTAAGAGGGTTAAGAGTGCCGCTTATTTTGGTCGTAAATCCTGCTATAACTTCAATTGATAAGGTTTTAATGGGATTAAATTATATTTCATCCAATAAAATAAATTTACTTGGGGTTATTATTAATCAATATAACGAAAATTCTGATAATCTTGAAGAAAAATATTTTCCGCAAATTCTAAAAGAGTATTCGGGGGTAAATATTTTGGGTGTTTTACCGGATTATGGTAATTTATCAAAGCTTGCTCCGGAGGTTGTGATTTCTGATATTTTAAATAAAGTCCGATTGGAAGATATTTTTAGAATAAGGATTGCAAAGTTATATAATTAACAACGAAAAAGAGGCTGAATTTTCAACCTCTTTTTTATATATTATATTAAAATACCGACAAACCCTAGCTTAATGCCATTAATGCTTTTACTGAACGAGCATTTTCTTTAACTTCTTCGTCAAAACCTTCTGAAGAAATTGTGTTTTCTAATACTCTCATTGCTTCTTCTTTGTTTTCTAAAGAAAGAAGTTCGTTAATTGTACTCATAGCAACGATTGTTGACATATCGTTGATGCCTTTTCCTCTGTTGGAAATTACAACTTGAAGTGAATCATGTTCGTTTCTTCTAACTAAAGCGCGAGATGTTAATTCTCTTACTTCATCGATAGAAGAATTTGTTCCGATTTCTTCAAGTACAGCAACTGAATCAGGGTTAGTATTTCTTGTTAATGATTCAATAATGTCACTTACTTTATTAAAGTTTTTGTTATTTCTTAAGTTTGCAAATTTTTCCATTTATTTTATCCCTCCTTACGCTGCCTGAACCATATCTGCTTCAAGTGCTTGTAATGCATCTTTAAATATTGGCTTAACTTCCATGTGCGGATTCATATTTGCCATTTTAGAAATTTCTCTTTCTCGTTTATTAATAAAGAATGATGTAATATCTCTGCCTAAAATTTCTTGAGTTCCTTTTAAGCTTACTTCTTTATTTCCGATTTCGTGAATTTTATTCCAAGTGTTAACACAAGTATTAACGATGCCTTCTTTCATTCTGCTTCCGAAAGCTTTAATTGATTCTATTCCTTCTGCTAATTTGCTGCCAAAATCATTTATTGAACCTACAAAAGTTGAATAAATTCTTTTTGAGCTCGCAGATATATTACCTGTGAAACTTACTTTATTAGCTTCTTTTGATTTGCTTGATTCAAAAACATCTTCTGTTAAAATGTTTTTTTGAAAATTTGAAGCTGCAAACGGATTGCTGGTTCTTGAAGTTAATTGTTCATTTTTGCTCGTATTAAAGATACGGTGGCTTAACTGATTTACTTTTTCAATTGCTGACATGTATAAACCTCTTTCTTAATTAATCACTTACTCAGTTTAACATAGCGTTATTTTTATAAATCCACCTTTTGAATGATTTGTGTTAAAATATGAATATGGAATATAAAAATTTGGAAGAATTAATAAGTGTAATAGCAAAATTAAGGGCACCTGACGGCTGTCCTTGGGATAGGGCACAGACTCATTCTACCCTTCGTCCGAACATGATTGAAGAAGCTTATGAGGCTGTTGATGCGATTGATGATAATGATATGGCGCATTTACGTGAAGAGCTTGGGGATGTTCTGTTACAGGTGCTTTTGCATTCTCAAATAGCTTCTGAAAACGGTGACTTTACTATAGAAGATGTTGCAAAAGAATTAAAAGACAAACTTATACATCGTCATCCGCATGTGTTTGGTGAAGCAAAAATAACTACCGCTGATGGAGTTAAGGATGCTTGGGATAAGTTAAAAGCAGAAGAAAAACCCGAACGGGTTTCTGCTATGGATGGTTTATCAAGGTCGCAGGCTGCTTTGATTTCTGCTCAAAAAATTTCTAAACGTGCTGTTAAGACAGGGTTTGAATGGCCGAATGAGGAATCTTTATATGAATGTATAATGTCAGAGTTTGAGGAGTTTAAGGAAGCTGAAAAAGAAGGCGATAAGCTTCATATGGAAGAAGAGTTCGGTGATATTCTTTTTGCAACGGTAAATCTTGCCCGCTGGAATAAAATTGATGCTGAGCAGGCTTTATTAAAGGCTAATAAGAAATTTGAGCTTCGATTCAGAAAAATGGAAGAACTTGCAACAAAACCTTTAACGCAATATTCTTTTGAAGAATTTGACAACTTATGGAAACGGGCAAAAAAGGAAATCAAAAACTAAATGAAAGACGTACAAAACACACAAGATACACGCAATGTTGATATACAAAAAGTTGGAATAAAGCATATTGAATTACCTTTAACTATTGAGCGTAAAAATGCTTCAAATAAAGTTGTTTATGCAACAGCAAGAGTTTGTGTGTCGCTTCCGAGAGCCTATAAAGGTACTCATATGAGTCGTTTTGTTGAGGTTTTAAACGAATGGCGCAACAAAAAACTTTTGGGGGTCGATATTAAAGGCTGCCTTGAAAAAATTATACATAAACTTCATGCCCAAAGCGGAGAACTGGAGTTTAATTTTAAATATTTTATAGATAAAGAAGCTCCTGTAACAAAACTTTCTGCTCCAATGTGTTATGATTGCTCATTTGAAGGAATTATGAACGGGGATGATTATAAGTTTATTTTGGGTGTAAAAGTTCCTGTAACTACACTTTGCCCTTGTTCAAAGGAGATTTCACAATATGGAGCGCATAACCAAAGAGCATTAATTTCGGTTAAGGTTTCTTATGAAGAATCTGAGCATATTTGGCTTGAGGATTTGATTGAACTTATTGAATCCTGTGCTTCATGCCCTTTACATCCGCTTTTAAAACGTCAGGATGAAAAGTTTGTCACGGAACGCGCATACGAAAATCCTAAGTTTGTAGAAGATATCTTGCGAGATGCTGTTGTAAAACTTCGAAAATTAAAAGCTGTTAAGTCTTTCGAGGTTGATTGTGAAGCGTTTGAAAGTATTCATAATCATTCGGCATGGGCTTATCAAGCAGAGGGTGCCTCTCAGGACTGGGTATAAAGCTTATAATTACTTTATACCATAATAAGTAAATATGTTTTCGCTCGAGGTTGTTTTCTTATCTGGTGTGAGGGAGAATTTATAATATGCATGCCAGAACCATAAGAATTAGTGTTCCTATTTGGAACGCGGTTGTCATGTTTTGTCCAAATTTGTTGCTATCGTATCGTCTTGCAGATTTTTGAGCGTTGATTGCGCTTGATATCCTTGCAATACGTTCGTTTTCTGAGTCTTGCGCAAATACACTGCCGAATATGCTTGATTCAATTCTTGATAATCTTGATGACATCGGTTCGTTTTCATATTTTGTTTTGTACAAAGTTTTTTCTATAGTTGAAATGTTTAATGTTTTTGCGGGTTTAAATACATTCGGTGAAGATCCAAAATCGTCATAGCCATAGTTTTGGCGTGAATTAAATGTGTCATAAATATCTGAATTGTAATATGGATCGTATGAGTCAAGATGATAATTTTGCGCCATTCGGTCAATATCTCCGCCGTAAAAATCGTTTTCCTGCTGTGCTATCGGATTATTCATGAAGTTTTTAGGCTGAATATCAGCTTTTAGTCTGTCAACTCGAGTTGACAAATCTTCACTGTCATAAGTTTTACCAAATGTTTTTGTTTCAAGGTTAGATAATCTGGTTTTTATATTTTGGTCTTTAAATTCTTTTTTAAAGACTTGTTTTTCAAGTTCATTTATTACAGGGTAGTCAATTTTTGAACTCTCAACGGGTTCTTTTTCATAAACGATTGCGTCTTCGGGTTCTCTAAATGTATCTTCTGTCGGAGTAATTTCTTGTCCTATTAAATCTGCACTCATATCTTTTTTAAGTTTTGCGATACGATTTTGGAGTGCACCGTTTGATTTTTGTCCGTAAATATTTTCTTCAAGCCTTTCAATTCTTGTTTGTTCGCTTTCTTTTGAATAGGTAAACCCAAATATTGAGTTTTCGATTTTATCAAGAACTTGACTGTTAGAGCTTGCTGAAAATACAGGACTTGCGATTAATAATAGTACAAAGAATATAATTAATTTTTTCATCATTAAAAACTCCTTAGGCTAAGAATAAGTTTTTTTGAAGCCTAAACCAATTCATCAATTCAGGAGTTTTTTTATTTTTAATTTCGGAGCTTATTTCCTAAGACAAAAGTCCTATATTTTGAAAAACATAGGACTTTATATGTAGTTTTTATGTTTAATTACATTCCCCGCAATTGTTTTAATTGTTCAAGTTCTTTTTGGTACGGTGAAATTGAACGAACTTTTTCAATTATTGGCGGAAGTTTTTCTATAACGTAATCAATATCGTCTTCTGTAGTAAATCTGCTTAAACTGAAACGTATACTTCCGTGGATTGCCGTAAACGGAACGTTCATCGCTCTTAAAACATGGCTTGGTTCAAGTGAGCCTGATGTGCAGGCTGAACCTGATGATGCGCAGATTCCTAAATCTGACAGGTGAAGAAGTATTAGTTCGCCTTCTATGTATTCAAAACCTATGTTTGTCGTGTTTGGAACCCTGTTTGTTGCAATTCCCGTATTTAATCTTGCATTATAAACTTTATTTACAATATTTGTTTCAAGCTTATCTCTGAGTCTTTTAACTTCTGTAAGTTCGTATTTTAAACCTTCTTGAGCTAATTCGGCAGCTTTTCCTAATCCGACAATATACGGAGTGTTTTCTGTTCCCGCACGTTTTCCGCGTTCCTGGTGTCCGCCGATAATTAGCGGTGTAATCATTGTTTTTGAGTTAACATAAAGTGCGCCGATTCCTTTTGGTGCGTGGAATTTGTGTCCTGAAATTCCCAGTAAATCAACACTTGCTGTTTGGACATCAATTGGAATTTTTCCTGCCGCCTGAACCGCGTCAACAAAGAATTTTGTTTCTTTATTTTTTGTTTTTATTATTTCGGAAATCTTTTCTATCGGATTGATAATCCCGTTTTCGTTGTTTGCATACATTATTGAAACTAATGCGGTATCTTCATTTATTGCTTCGTCAAGTTCTTCCAAATCAAGCTCACCGTTAGAGTTTACTCCGATATAGTCAACTTTGTAACCTTGTTTTTCTAACGCTTGGTAAAGATTTAATACACACGGATGTTCAACTTTTGATGTTATAATGTGTTTTTTGTTTTTGTTGTAATTTAAGACCCCGCGAATTGCCATATTCGCACTTTCTGAGCCGCAAGAGGTGAAAAATATTTCTTTTTCGTCTTTTGCGTTTACAAAATCTCTTACCTTTGTACGGGCTTCTTTTATTGCATCAGATGATTTT
>CAMDYM010000070.1 GCA_945910425.1 uncultured Candidatus Melainabacteria bacterium
CCAAATCCTATTGCGCGAATTTTTTGCGGGCTGAGTTGGTGGACAGTAATTAAATATTCCGCTATTTTTTGAGCGCGAGCTATAGAGATTTCCCAGTTGGTGTAATCTTCATTGTTGTTTAGTTTTGCGTTACCTTCAATGACGCAGGGTTTATCTGTAAGTTTGATAAATTCTCCGATTTGCTCAAGAAATTCTTTAGAACTTTCTTTTATTTCATCATTGTTTTGCTCAAAAAATATTGAGCTGTCTACGCTTAAAACTAATCCTCGCGGGACATTGGTGTATGTAATATATTTGTTAAAGTTTGACAGACTTGCGGTTATGTGGTAGTCACAGTTTGCAAAAATCGGCATAAATATCCCCGAGAGGATTGAAAAACAAATAAAATATACAACTTCTCTAATTTTATTTTTCATGAAACAATCCTCTCAACTTAAATATTGTTAAAGTTGAGGGAATTTTCCATTAGCTGATAAGTTAAGGTTTGATAATTGAAAGCGTGTAATTATCATTAAAGTACTTTTGCGCGCATTCTAACAGGTCTTTGGTTGTAACTTTTTGAATTTCTTCTTTGATTGTTTGAACGTAATCAAAACCAAGTCCTAATACGTCAAATTTAGCACAAGAATTAGCTTGCTGAGCGTTTGTTTCATCCATAAACGCAAACCTTCCGATAAGGTTGTTTTTAGCATCTTCAAGCTCTTTTTCAGAAACAGGTATTGTCTTAATTTTTGTTATTTCTTCATCAAATCCTTTTAGACAAGTTTCTATATTTTTCGGTTCTGTTGCGATATAAATCATAAAGTTGCCGACAAGTTTAAGTGTTTCATATGAGCTTCTGACAACGTAAGCTAAGCCTTTTTTGTCGCGAAGTTCTGAAAATAATCTTGATGATAAGCCGGAAGAGCCTAAGATTATGTTGAGTAACAGCATTGAAAAATATTCTTTTTCTCCATAAGAAGGAGCCAGCCAGCCTTTCATAATATGAGCCTGATTTAAGTCTGCTTTATGGTTTTCAACTTTGCGTGTTTCGTTTAGCACAGGTTTTTTAATTTGGAAGTTTCCGTCTGTTGATTTTGGAAGCTGTCCGATTGTTGATTCAACTAACGGTAAAACTTTTTCTTTATTAATTGAGCCGACAATTGCAATACTTTTTTTGCTGTTGTGCATAATATAATCAAAAGCTTCCAAGATATCTTCTTTAGTTATTGTGTCAATGGTTTCCAATGTTTTTCTCAGTGAAATTCCATAGTAATGGTCTTTAAATATTGTGCTGCAATAAGCATCAAGTGCTATCATTCTTGGAGAGTCTAATTGGGCAGGAATTTCAAATTTGAGTTTTGTGCGTTCTTTTTCAAATTCTTCAAATGTAGAGTTTACCAGGACTTCATTTAATAATTCCATTGCTTTTTCAAAGTCTTCATTAAGACAAACGAACTTTAAGCGTAAAAATGTAGGTGATGTGTCTGCTGAAAAATCTATTGCGTATTTTTCAAACTCGTTGGCAAGTTCTTCGGAGTTGTAATTTTTTGTTCCTTGCAATAAAAGTCTTGACATTAGCGAGTAAACACCTTGTTTTACGTCGGGTTTGTTTATTGAAATATTTAAGCAAGCAGCAATACGAGGGGTGTTTGCGTTATATTTATACATATATTCTACATTGTTGTTTAATTTTGAAATTTCTTTTGTCATTTTTAAGCTCTCCATAAGCTAATATTATCATGATTTAACATAAAAGACAAATTATCATAGTTATGGTATACTTAGCCGTATGGTTAATAAACTCAAAACAGCGTCAAATATCGGAATTAATGCGTATGAAGTTTTTGTGGAAACAGATGTTGTTAATGCGCTTCCCGGAATTTCTATTGTCGGACTGCCTGATGCCGCCGTAAACGAGTCAAAAGACAGGGTTAAGTCGGCTATCAAAAACTCAGGATATACATTTCCTGCTAAAAGAGTTGTCGTAAACCTTGCCCCTGCTGATTTAAAAAAGGTTGGAACGGGATTTGATTTACCGATAGCGCTTGGAATTTTGGTAGAAGAAGAGGTTCTTGATTCTGAAAAGATGAAAGATTATGCGTTTATCGGCGAGTTGTCTTTAGATGGCGGGATTCGCGGCGTGAACGGGGTATTGCCGCTTGTTCTGGGGCTGAAAGATGCGGGAGTTAAAAATGTTATTGTTCCGAAAAGTAACGCTAAAGAAGCGGCTTTAAACGGTGAAGTTAATGTTTTTGGGGTAGAATGTTTGAATGAAGTTGTGGCGCATTTTACCGATAAAAAACTTGAACAAACTGTTATTGATGTGCAAAAATTCCTTTCTGATAAGATTGAACAGGATTATTTGTATGACTTTAAAATGGTTAAAGGTCAGTATATGGCAAAAAAAGCACTTGAAATTGCGGCAGCAGGTGCTCATAATGTTTTGATGTCAGGACCTCCCGGCTCAGGAAAAACAATGATGGCAAAGTGTTTACCGTCAATTCTTCCTCCGCTTGAATTATCAGAAGCCCTTGAATTAACTAAGATTTATAGTGTGTGCGGGCTTTTATCGCCTGAAGAGCCGCTTGTGACGGAACGCCCTTTTCGCTCGATTCACCATACGGCTTCAGCCAATGGAATTATCGGGGGCGGAAGTAATCCAAAACCAGGGGAAATAACGCTTGCTCACCGCGGGGTGTTATTTTTGGATGAAATGGTTGAGTTCCCCAGAAGTGTTTTGGAGGTTTTAAGACAACCTATTGAAGACGGGGAAGTCGTTATTTCAAGGACAAAACATTCAATAAAATATCCTGCCGATTTTATGCTCCTGGGTGCAATGAATCCTTGTCCTTGCGGATATTACGGTGATAAAAAAGGCTGTACGTGTACGGATTTTCAACGTAATCGTTATCTTTCAAAGCTTTCGGGTCCGCTTTTAGACAGGATTGATATAAGGGTGGATGTTCCGCGGCTTGATGCTGAAGATTTAATTAAAATGACTGCTGACGGTGAGGATTCTGCAACAATAAGGGCGCGAGTTGTAAGAGCAAGGAAAATTCAGGCAAAACGCTACGAAAATGAGGGTATTTTGACAAATTCTCAACTAAATTCAAAACAGGTTCGAAAATACTGCGTTCTTGACGAGGAGTCTAAAAAACTTTTAAAATCTGCTGCGATACAGTATGGTTTGTCAGGACGTAAATATGACAGAATTTTGAAACTTGCGCGTACTGTCGCTGATTTGGAAGGCAGTGAGGAGATTAAAGCTTTACATATGATGCAAGCTCTTCGCTATAAGTTGGGTTAAGCGGATGATACCCTTCTTTTGCCATATAGTAAGTGAGTTTTGTCCGATTGTGAATGTCAGTTTTATCTAATAATGAGTTTACGTAAGCTTTTGCTGTAATTTTGCTGATGCCGTGCACTTTGGCTATCTCTCTGTTGTTATATCCCAGGACTACAAGCTTTAATACTTCAAATTCCCGCTTAGTTATGCGAAAATTAAATTTAAATTGATTTTGAGGGTTGAAGTAATAAAGGAAAACGGCGTGAGTACGGTTTTTGGCACCCAGTTTGCAGATAATGTCAGAAACATATTTTCTGATAGTATAATAGCTGTAATGAAGCTGCTTAGCGATTTGCCTGTTGGAGTAACCAAGTCCTACGAGCTCAAGTATTTCAAGCTCTGTGTTTGTTAAATTATTCATAATTCTCATCTCTTCTTATCTTGTTACGAAATATTATTTATAGTATACTATAGTATTCGAATAGTAACCTAAAGGATAATGTTTTTCAACTTGTAAGAGTCAATTATATACTTGTAATATGTATATAGTGAATTTGTATAAAATTCGTTGGAATAAAAAATATACTCAAGAAGAAATTTGTTCTGTAACAGGGTTGAGTAAAAAGGTCGTTTCTCAACTTTTTAGCGGAAAGTATTATAACTACAAATTAAGCACGTTAGAAACTATTGCAAAATTTTTTAATTGCAGCATTCATGACATCCTCATTCAAGTTGAGGATGAATAATTTTTTTGTTGTTTATATCGCTATTTGAAAACCTGCAAGGATTCTGTGGCTGTTTGGTTTTGCGTCGTTTTGGCAGAAAATATAGTTTAATATCAGTTTCAGTGCCTGACCTTTTATGTAGTAATTTATTCCTGCCGTGTATTCTCGGGTGTTATTGCCTTTGATTTTTTTATCGGGGTCAAATTCGTCGTATCTTGCAAGCAGTTCAAGTTTTTTTGTAAGGTGGTACCCGATTGTTACGTACCAACCTTCGCGATGTTTTGATGATAACCCTGTAGCGCCGTTTGAGCCGTTAGATAAGGCGTATTCCATTCGGGTCCAGAATTTTTTGTATTCATAACCGATGTATGCTCCGCCCGTAAAGTAATCAACCGAGTTTCTGGAACCTGTCACTATCCCCCCGCCTGTTGTGAGTTTTCCGTATTTTCCGTTTGTTTTGGCAAGCGGCTTTAAGTTCATCCACGCGTCAAATTCAGCACCCGGCATAAATTCTGTGAAAAAAGTATCTGAACTGTATGCCCCTAAATCGTAATCAACAAGAGGGTAATCTCCTTTTACTCTTAAGCCGACTTTTCTTATGTTGGCAAAGTTTCTTGAAATTTGCGAGCGGTTAATAAACGGCAGAGTGTAAGGTGATTGGGCGCCCTCATATCCCGTTCCTGTTCTGGAGTTACCAAAAAGTATTGTATGATGCGGGATTCTGGTTGATTCAATATACGCATCTTGTACAAATTGTTGTAAAAACGGACGATTATGTTGATGCGAAGGGTCAAGCATTAATCGAAAATCTTCTTTTCCGCCTTTAAACTTTCCGTCAAATAAGACATTTACCAAGGCGGGATTAAATTTTGTATACCCATTTTCGCCTTCCTGCATTATTGTATCAAAATTACCCTGAACAACGCCCCAAGTGTGCAGGCTTTCTAAAGGACCATTTTCAAAATGTTTTGTTAAAGGTTCTGCAAATAGGGCAGATGGTGAATTTGTATTTTCTATTTGGAGGTTATACAAATTTCGCGCAGTTTGACTAATCCCGTTAAATAATCTTGTTTGTTCTGTTGTTTGGGTTGAAGTTTCAAACGTTTCTGTTGGGGGTATTTGGATTTGTTCAATTTTGGGCGTTTGCGAAACTTCTTTTCTCCCGTCATTTATGGCAAGTTTTTGAAAATTTTTGTCAAATTGCAGATTAACTTCCTCGAGCGCAACACTTTGCGTCGGGGTAATCATTATTAAAGCTAGTATAAATAAAATCTTTTTCACGGCTAATTATATAA
The DNA here is from genome assembly GCA_945910425.1 of uncultured Candidatus Melainabacteria bacterium. Classification (GTDB taxonomy): domain Bacteria; phylum Cyanobacteriota; class Vampirovibrionia; order Gastranaerophilales; family Gastranaerophilaceae; genus Zag111. The sequence goes on from CAMDYM010000070.1 coordinate 5,289, forward strand.
TATAACAAAAAATAAAAATGTATAAATTTACCCCTCCCCACTTAACTTTTTAGTAAAAATGCGTTATTATATTAATAGACAGTTAAAAATTTTTTAAAAGAAATCGGAAAAAGCTATGAAATCAGTTAAAGAAGTTGCAACAGAATCAAAAATTCAAGACAGATTAAAGAATTACCCTGCATGTTTAGAATTGGTAAAATATTTGTTTGCTGATGAAGAATTGCAGGAAATGCAGGAATATTCAAACAACGTATCAATAAGACGTCTTGGTTATAACGACCATGGTCCTGTTCATATGCGCCAGGTTGTCGGAAATGCCATTAAGATGCTTAACATTTTGCATGAATTTGAAATTAAAACATCTTTAGAGCAAGAAGAAATTGGTACATTTGAAGACAGTATGTGTGCTGTTATTTTAGCCGGCATGATGCACGATTTGGGTATGGCAATCGGACGTCAGGGACATGAAGAAATGTCCGCTCTTTTGGCTCAGCCGATTATTGATAGGGCGTTAAATTATTTATTCCCGAATGATTTACATAAGCGTGTAATAATTAAATCAGTTGCAACAGAAGCAATTATCGGTCATATGTCTTCACGTAAAATTCACTCAATTGAGGCAGGAATTTTACTTATTGCAGATGGTTGTGATATGACAAAAGGCAGAGCAAGGATTCCTATGCAAATAAATACCACCCCTAGGGTTGGTGATATTCATAAGTATTCTGCTAATGCGATTAATAGAATTTCTATCCATAAAGGCGAACGTAAGCCTATAAAAATTGATATAGAAATGTCAGGTGATGTCGGATTTTTCCAAATTGAAGAAGTTTTGTTATCAAAAATTGATGCAAGTCCTGCAAAACAGTTTGTTGAATTATTCGCAGGTGTTGCCGGTCAGGAAAGAAAGTGCTACCTGTAGCCTATTGACAAATTTTAAAAAATAATAAATAATATCTATATAGGGGCAAGCCCTAAAGAAACGGAACTTCCTTAGGACTTGAACTTCACACCCTATAACAATGCTAAAATAAATTTAAGAACTGCTATAACTACCATTATGGCAGTTTTTATTTTTTGCTTTGTCATATTATCACCCCCTTTCCGACCAATAACTCCACAATTTGCGTGTGTCGGAGGGAGCAGGTGCTACCCTGTTATTATCCTAAAAGAAATTTATAGCCATGTCAAAAACTTAATAATATTTC
>CAMDYM010000071.1 GCA_945910425.1 uncultured Candidatus Melainabacteria bacterium
GGGTCGGTAGAAACTCCATCTGCTTCCATTTGTCGAAATGCCTGCTGAATTGTTGAATAGGATTTCAAAAACTGAGTACGATAACGATGAGCCTTATAAGCAGTCATTAAACTTGGAATAGTAAGTGCTGCAACCACACCGATTATACCGAGGGTGATTAATACCTCCGCCAGAGTAAACGCCTTTTTCATGTCATTCTGACGTAAGTCAGAATCTATAAATGTTGGTTCTTCCCGTAAGGGGTATTTCATTGGCATTGATAGATTCCGAAGCAAGTCCGGAATGACGTGAAATTTGTCGACAGGAGAAAAACCTAAAAAGTTACCCCCCCCCGAATTTCTAACTATAGCTTGATTTTTCATACTTTTCTCCTCTTATATTCAAACAAATATTTACTCCTGAATTTTATCAATTTCTTCTATTTTTGTCAAATTTATGCTAAACTAAATTTATGATTGGAAGATATTCACGTGAAGAAATGACAAAAATTTGGGACTTGAACTCCAAATTTGATTATTATTTGCAAGTAGAACTTGCGGTGTGCGACGCATACGCTAAGTTAGGAACTATACCTGTTGAGGCGGCAAAACAAATAAGACAGGATGCTAAATTTTCAATTGAAAGAATTGATGAGATAGAAAAAGAAGTCAGACATGATGTTATTGCATTTTTAACCTGTGTTAACGAAAGCTTGGGCGATTTAGGCAGATACGTTCATGTCGGATTAACAAGTTCTGATGTAATTGATACAGCTTTTGCACTTCAAATAAAAGACAGCGGAGAAATCATTCTTGACGATTTGAATAAAACAATCGAAACACTCAAAAAACTTGCTCAAAAACACAAAAACGCAATTTGTATCGGGCGTTCACACGGAATTCACGCAGAAATTATGACTTTTGGTGTAAAACTTTGCTCTTGGATTGATATTTTAGAACGACAAAAAGATAATTTCTCTCACGCTTTAGAACAAATCAGAGTCGGACAAATCTCAGGACCTGTCGGGACTTACAGTAATATTTCGCCTGAAATAGAAGAAATTACCTGCAAAAATTTAGGCTTAAAACCTGCAAGGGTATCTACACAAATTATCGCAAGAGATTATCATGCATACTTTATGCAATCATTAGCCCTAATCGCAAGCGTAATCGAACAATTTGCAACAGAAATAAGACATCTTCAAAGAACCGAAGTTTTAGAACTTGAAGAAGGTTTTGGCAAGGGGCAAAAAGGCTCATCTGCGATGCCTCATAAGAAGAATCCAGTCTTAAGCGAAAACCTTTGCGGACTTGCCCGTGTTGTTCGAGCAAACTCTATTGCGGCTCTGGAAAACATTCCGCTTTGGCACGAAAGAGATATTTCCCACTCTTCTGCCGAGCGTATAATCTTCCCTGACAGCTTGATTTTAGTTGACTTTATGCTAAACAGATTTAATGCTGTTATGGAAAATATTGTCGTTCACAAAGATAATATGCTGAAAAATACCGAAAAATTCGGCGGAATAGTATTTTCTCAAAAAGTTCTTCTTTCGCTTACGGCAAAAGGCTTAACCCGCGAAGAAGCTTATAGAATAGTTCAAAGAAACGCGCTTGACGCGTTCCAAAATAACGGCGATTTCCGTGCTAATTTGCTAAATGATAAAGAGGTAACAGACCTTTTATCTCATAGTGAGATTAAACAAATTTTTGATAAACAGGCATTTTTACAAAACATTGAAACAATTTATTCAAGAGTTTTAGGCTAAAAAATCCGCCAAAACGACGTTACTGACAAGTATTCCATCCAGTGTCAGTTTATAACCTTGCGGTGTTTTTTCAAGCAATTTTAAATTTTCATACTTATCTAAAATTTGCCCGTATTTACCCCCAAAATCAATCCCGTATTTTTGGTTAATTTCGTCGATATTTATTCCCGACATTATCCGAAAACCAAGAAAAATTTCTTCTTCAAGCCTGTCTTGTTCTGATAACAATTTTGACTCTTTTTTTTCAAACGGGTTATTTAAATATTGTTCAAGTGTTTCAAAATTTGCATACCGAACACCGTTTTTATACCCGTGAGAAGCAACGCCAAACCCGTAATACTCTTGATTTTTCCAATATGCAAGGTTATGTCTTGAATTAAAACCATTTAATGAAAAATTACTAACTTCATAATGCTCAAACCCGATACCTGTCAATAATTCAACGGCACCTGAGTACATATCTGCCTGAGTATCATCATCAGGAAGATTTTCAGGCATATTATCATAAAAATACGAACCCTTTTCAATTTTTAACCCGTAAAGCGAAATATGTTTTACCCCGAGATTAACCCCGCGCCGCAAATCTTCCAAAAATATATCCGATGTCTGATTTGGAAGCCCATATATAAAATCAAGACTGATATTTTTAAACCCTGCATTTCTAGCGTTTTCCACGGCATCTATAACTTGAGTACTATCATGCCTGCGATGAATTTGTTTTAAAATCTCATCGTTAAACGTCTGGCACCCGAAACTTATTCGATTTACCCCTAAATCAAACAACGCGCGCAAATAATCATAACTTACATCATCAGGATTTAATTCTGCCGTAATCTCGGTTAAATCATTAATCTTAAATCTTCTGATTATATTTTCAAACTCACCAGCTGTCAAAAGTGACGGAGTTCCTCCGCCAAAATACAATGTGTTTAAAACTTCATCTTCGTAAAAATAATTAATTTCTTTAGCCAGAGTTTTTAAATAATCTTTTTTAGCCCCGAGTTTAGCAAAAGATATAAACGAGCAATAAGCACATTTTGACTTGCAAAACGGTATATGAATGTAAGCACTTTTTACCATAGGAAAATTATATAATAAAAACCGATTTAATAATGCTCCTCGTCAAAAATTTTAAACCCTTCTGGACAATTTTTTTCGATATTATAAAACAGTTCAGACATTGTCCAACCGAAAGCTTCTGCTATTTTTTTGAGGGTAACAAGCTGCGCTTCATTTTCTCCGCGCTCAATCCTTGTCAGTGTAGATTTTGGAATATCGTTTTCATAAGCAAAAAGTATAGTACTTTTTCCCGTATTCTCAACCCGTAATTTTCTTATAGCTTCTCCCACGAATTTACAATAAAGCTTTTCTTTATCGTTCATTAAAAAATCCTTCAAATTAATGACCCATATATGGGATTTTAGTGTAATATAGAAATTAATATGGCTCATATGTGGGTCAAAAGGAGAAAAAAATGAAGAACGCTTTTACTTTAGCAGAAGTTTTAATTACGTTAGGTATTATCGGAGTTGTTGCAGCAATTACTATACCTAATCTCATAGCAAACTATCAAAAAAGAATTGCTATAACAAATTTAAAACATATTCATGCGCAGCTTACACAAGCTATAAAATTATCAGAATACGAAAACGGTCCGGTTGAAGGATGGAATATATATAATCCGGGAGAATTAGGTCAGATTTGGAGTAAAACTGTATTAGAATATATACAACCATATTTAAAAGGCTCAAAAATTGATTATAGTTATAACGCCTGTATGTTAAATAATAAACCATTTAATATAAAAAATTTTAAAGGTCAAAAATTTTGCGGATCAACTAGCCAATACCGGCTAATCACAATGACGGGTGCTGTAATTTCTGTAGGTCATGTCAATTGGAACAATCCTTATATACTTCTTGAAGTTGATTATAATGGGCTTAGCGGTCCAAATATTATCGGCAAAGATGTGTTTACTTTTCATTTAGCAAAATCCGGAAATCTGGACGGATACAATTTTGCAAATAAATCACGAGAAGAAATTCTTGAATCCTATTGTTGCAAAACTTGTTCAGGTCCAAATAGAGAATGTCTTGCAGTTATAATGAAAGATAATTGGGAAATTCGTAAAGACTACCCATGGTAAAATTTTATGATATGATATACCTATGGATATCATATCAAAAAGCAATAATACATTAGAATTTAACAAAATTAAAGAAGAACTTTCAGGATTTGCAAAATTTGAGCAAAGTAAAAAACTTTGCCTTAGGTTAAATGCGCAAAACAATATTGAAAAAATTCAACAACAGCTTCAATTGACACGCGAAGCAAAATTTATCTTAGACCACGCGAAAGACACCCCGACAGAATACATCGCAGATATCCAAAAACTAAAAAACAACTGCGCAATATCATACCTTATGGAAGAAGAATTAAACGATATTGCAAAAACAATGAAATCTTCAAGACTCTTAAAACGGTTTATAACAGATAACTCTGAAGATGATTTTTTGCTGGGAAATTTAGCAGAAAAACTTTTATCGGATAAAGAACTTGAAGACCAAATTTTTGATACGTTTGATGAAAGTTTACGCATAAAACAAAACGCAACACCCGAATTAAAAGGACTTTATTCATCATTAAAAGATACCGAACAAAATATTCGCGACCAAATTCAGACACTTTTGAATAACCCGAATTTTTCAAAATATCTTCAAGATAACATCTACACCCAGCGTGATGATAGAATAGTATTTCAAGTAATGGCTTCAAATAAAACAAAAGTCCCGGGGATTGTGCATGATGTATCATCTTCTGCCAAAACATTTTACATAGAACCCGCACAGCTTGTACCTTTAAATAACAAAATTCGCGAAGTTAAATCAAAAATTCACGCAGAATGTATAAAAATCCTTGTAGAATTAACAAATTTAGTGAAAGAACATATGGCAGAACTTGAAATTTGCGAAAAAATTATGTCCGAAATAGATTTTCATTTTGCAAAAGCAAGATATGCGGTAAGACTACACGCAACAGAACCCGAATTACTCCAAGAAAAATATATCTACTTTGAAAACATGAAACATCCGCTTTTATTAAAAGTAACGGAAGATGTTGTTTCAAACAATTTTGAAATCGGCAAAGATTATAAATCAGTAATTATAACAGGTTCAAACACAGGCGGAAAAACAGTGACTTTAAAAACTATCGGATTATTTATCCTAATGGCAAAATCAGGAATCTTTCTGCCTTGCACGCATGCAAAACTTTATCCGTTTAAAAAAGTTTTCGCGGATATCGGTGATTCTCAAAGCATTTTACAAAGCCTTTCAACATTTTCATCCCACATGACAAATATTATTGAGATTTTGAAAGAAAGTGATGAAGAAACATTTGTACTTTTAGATGAAATCTGCGCGGGAACAGACCCTGTTGAAGGTGCGGTTTTAGCTCAGGGGATATTGGAAAAACTTGCACAAAAACATGTTACAAGCGTTATAACAACGCATTATGGTGAACTAAAAGCGCTTGAATACACAAACAGCTTTTTCAAAAACGCCTCTGTTGAATTTAATACGGAAACCCTCAAACCAACATATAAATTATTAATCGGTATTCCGGGATTAAGCAACGCAATTTCTATCGCCTCAAACTTAGGACTTGATAAAGATATTGTAGAAAAAGTTAAAACAACACTCATAACCCAAAAAGACCCGACAGTTGCAGTGGTTGAAAAATTGCAGGAAACTCATCAGGAACTTTCCAAAAATCTTGAACAAGCGCAGGAATTAAAAGAGTCTTCGCTTGAAATCAAAAAAGAATATGAAGAAAACCTTAACAAGGTTAAAAAAGACAAAACAAAAACACTGAAAAATATAAAAAACAAATTTGATGCAGAAATTATGGAAGCCCGCGGAGAAATTAAACAAATCTTAGACGAACTTCGCAAGGAAAAATCCGAAAAAATTGCCCGCCGCGCATACTCCCGTCTTGCAAAACTTGAAGACGGATTTCGCGATGAGGTTGACAAGTTTTCTGATAAACAACAATACCTTGAAATTGATTGGGATAAGGTTGTCGTAGGTGATGTTGTAATGCTTAAAAACATGCACCAAAAGGTTACAATATTATCGCTTCCCGATAAAAATAAACGGTTATTTGTAGATATGGGCAGTATGAAAATGAAAGTCAAGAAAGATGAACTTGCTGTCTTAGATGAAAATTACAAAGCACCGAAAAAAGTTCAAATCCCGGGAACATCGTTTAAGAAATTTGAGTTGCGCAGAATGGCAATGTCGCAAACGCTTGACCTTCGCGGCTACCGTGTTGAAGATGCGCTTGATGAGGTTGAAAGCTACCTTGATCAGGCAAGTCTTGCAAACCTGACACCTGTATACATAATTCACGGACACGGTACAGGAGCCCT
>CAMDYM010000072.1 GCA_945910425.1 uncultured Candidatus Melainabacteria bacterium
TTAGGTACGATAGGCCTAAGATTAGCGAATTAAATATTATTAAGCAATATAAGAAATTTTGTTGGTTTTAGCTTCGTGAGCCAGTAATTCTTTTGCGGCTTGTTCTTGTGCTGTTGCAAGCATTAAAAGAGATTGGTTGTAATCATTACTTAGGGCAAAATTTGTGTCCATTTGGTGTAATGTTTCCATATTACTTCCGCTAAACGGGAGATTTTTTACAGCGTTCATCATGTTCATACGATTTTGCATCAGGGCGTATTGAGCGTTACTTCTTTGAGAAACCGCATTTAATCTTGTCATTAAACCTAACAGCATAATCCACCTACACACTTAACTTATTACATATGTAGTATAATTTATAATCATATTTTTTGCAAGCCTTTTAGTATAAATAGTTAACAAAATTTAATGTAAAATATTGTCCTTTTTGTTAATGTAATAATTTATTCAAACATTTATTATTATTAAAAAAGGAGTATTTATAATGTTGAATTTAATTTTAAGATGGGTAGCTTATGCTTTGGCTATTATTTTTGTGTCTTGGATAGTTACGGGAATTAGTGTCGACAATTTTTTAAGTGCGATGTTTGTTTGTGTAATTATAGCTCTTATAAATACCTTTATTAAGCCTATATTGCAGATTATATCTTTTCCTATAACAATTTTGACGCTTGGATTGTTTGCACTTGTTATAAATGCATTGCTTTTAATGCTTGCGGGTTATCTGGCTCCCGGGTTTGAAGTTGACGGTTTTTTAAGTGCGTTAATCGGCTCTATATTACTTTCATTAATCGGGATTGGTATTGATAGAATCGGTGCACTTAGAGAATAGTTATTTTAGTTATAAATTGTGTAAAACCCTTTGCAATTTGGGAATTTTGCAGAGGGTTTTTTCATATATATTTGTAACAAATTTACTATATTTTCTGGATTTTTTCTTAATTATTGTGTAAAATGTTTTGTGATTATAAGATAATACGTGTAAAATATACAATTATTTTATACAGACTATAAAATATGGGAGAAATAAGAAAATGACAGAAACTATGGTAGAAAAGAAAATTTACCCTTCAACCGAATTTGTTTCAGGCAAATGGCAAAGTGAAATAAACGTTAGAGATTTTATCCAACGTAACTATACTTTATATGAAGGTGATTCAAGCTTCTTGGCAGGTCCGACAGAAGCAACAACTAAATTATGGCAGGAATGCTGTGATTTATTTAAAAAAGAACGTGAAAACGGTGGGGTTGTTGATATGGATACTAGAATTGTATCATCAATCACATCTCACGGTGCAGGTTATATTGACAAAAGTTTAGAAACTATCGTAGGTTTACAAACAGATGCTCCTTTGAAACGCTCTATGCAGCCGTTTGGCGGTATCAGAATGGCCGAAGGTGCTTGCAAATCATATGGTTATGAAGTTGATCCTGAGGTTTCAGAAATCTTTACTAAATACAGAAAAACTCATAACCAGGGTGTATTTGATTGTTATACTCCTGAAATGAGAAAAGCTCGTCATGCTGCAATTTTAACAGGATTGCCTGATGCTTACGGCAGAGGTCGAATTATAGGTGATTACAGAAGAATTGCTTTATACGGTATTGATAGACTTATTGAAGATAAAAAAGAACAGCACGCATCTATTGACGGTGAAATGACTGCTGAAAAAATTCAACTAAAAGAAGAATTAGCTGAACAAATCAGAGCATTAAACGAAATGGCTCAGTTAGGTGAAATCTACGGTTTTGATATCAGAAAACCTGCAAGAAATGCTAAAGAAGCTATTCAATGGCTATATTTTGGATACTTATCAGCTGTTAAAGAACAAAATGGTGCTGCAATGAGTATCGGTAGAACTTCAACATTCTTAGATATCTTTATCGAAAGAGATTTAAAAGAAGGTATTATTACAGAATCAGAAGCTCAGGAAATGGTTGACCATTTCATTATGAAGTTAAGACTTGTAAAATTTGCAAGAACACCTGAATATAACGCTTTATTCTCAGGCGACCCTACTTGGGTGACTGAATCTATCGGCGGTGTTGGTGTTGACGGTCGTCCGCTTGTTACTAAAAACTCATTCAGATATTTGCATACTTTAGAAAACTTAGGTACAGCTCCGGAACCGAATTTGACAGTACTTTGGTCTACAAAGTTACCTCATAATTTCAAACAGTATGCTGCTCACATTTCTATTACAACTTCATCTATTCAATATGAAAACGATGATATGATGAGAGTTACTCACGGTGATGATTATGCTATTGCATGTTGCGTTTCATCAATGGTAGTCGGTAAAGAAATGCAGTTCTTCGGAGCTCGTGCTAATTTGGCTAAATGTTTGTTATACGCAATCAACGGTGGTGTTGACGAAAGATTGAAAGAGCAAGTTGGTCCTAAATACAGACCAATTACATCAGAATATCTTGACTATGATGAAGTTATGGAAAGATTTGATTCTATGATGGAATGGTTAGCAGGATTATATGTTAATACATTAAACGTAATTCACTATATGCACGATAAATACTGCTATGAAAAAGCTCAAATGGCACTTCATGACAGAGATGTAAAACGTTACTTTGCAACAGGTATTGCAGGACTTTCAGTTGTTGCCGATTCATTATCAGCTATTAAATATGCTAAAGTTAAAACTATCCGTGACGAAAACGGTATTGTGGTTGATTATGAAGTTGAAGGTGATTTCCCTAAATACGGAAACAACGATGATAGAGTTGATAGTTTAGCTGTAGATTTGGTTAAAAACTTCATGAACAAAATCAGAAAACACCATACTTACAGAAATTCAATACCTACGATGTCAATTTTAACAATTACATCAAACGTTGTTTACGGTAAGAAAACAGGTAACACTCCTGATGGTAGAAAAATGGGTGTGCCATTGGCTCCAGGAGCTAACCCTATGCACGGACGTGACAGCAACGGTGCTGTATCATCATTAGCATCTGTTTCTAAACTTCCGTTTAGCGATGCTCAAGACGGTATTTCAAATACTTTCTCAATTATTCCTAACGCATTAGGTAAAGATGAAGTATTTATGGGTGACTTAGCCGTAAGCTTTGATCCGGGATGCTGCCAAGCTAACTTAAATTAGTGCTCGCAGCACGGGGCATTATGCTACTAACTGCCTTGTGACTTGGTTAATTCTCGCGCTCCGCGGGGAGAAAAAACATAAAATAATTGAAAGGAAAATAAAAATGACAACAACAATGCAAGAAGAAAACTTAATAAGCTTACTTGACGGATACGTTGAAAAAGGCGGACACCACCTTAATGTAAACGTATTCAACAGAGAAACATTATTGGATGCTCAAGCTCATCCTGAAAAATATCCTCAATTAACAGTGAGAGTTTCAGGATATGCAGTTAACTTCATCAAATTGACGAAAGAACAACAAGATGACGTTATCTCAAGAACATTCCACAATGCAATGTAATAAAATTTAAAAAAGGGGCGCGATTTATTTATAAATCGCGCCTTCTTTTTTTATGCAGACTCTGCAATATCTGCAAGTGATTCTTTTAATCTGTTTCCAACAACAGTGTAAATATAATATTTCATTGGGCTTTTATTGCCTTTAACATTTTCTTTTTGTAACAGCCTGTCTTCGTGTTCAAGTGCTTTTTTTATTTCATCATCAGATTCATCCTTGCAAGGATAGTAAGTTTTTTCAAAGAAATCACATTCTACTCCTTTTTTTATTGTATCCGTGTAGCTGTAACGAGGACTTCCCCATAAGCCTTTGAACCCTAAATTGGGTGCTGTAATATCATGAATTCTCATTTATACCCCCTAAATAAAATTTGTAACGACATTTATACAATAACTCTAAATAAAAATATTTTTATAATTTGTGAAGAAATATTTAGTTAATTTTATGATAAAATTATGATATGGCAGAAGAGATTTTAGGCAATATTCATTCACTTGAAAGCTGCGGGACGGTTGACGGTCCGGGGGTAAGGTTTGTTGTATTTACACAAGGTTGTCCCTTGAGGTGTAAATATTGCCACAATCCTGATTCTTGGGGGGTAAATATAAATCAGAAAATTTCAGTTGATGAAATTTTAAAAAAATACGACGGCGTGAAAGAGTTTTGCAAAGGTGGAATTACAGTAACAGGCGGCGAACCGTTGATGCAGATAGATTTTGTAACCGCATTGTTTAAGTCTGCAAAAGAACGCGAAATTCATACTGCACTTGATACCTCCGGTGTTTTATTTAACCGAAATAATACGTCGAAAATTGATGAGTTGTTAAAATATACCGATTTGGTGCTTTTAGATATAAAACATATTAATAACGAAGAACATAAAAAGTTAACCGGGCTTCCGAATACAAATATATTGGATTTTGCGAGGTATTTGTCTGAATTTGGTAAACCAATGTGGATTCGTCATGTTGTTGTCCCGACTATCACTTTTAATCCTGATTATTTGAAGGAATTAGGCAGATTTTTAAAAGAACTTAAAACTATTAAAGCGCTAGATGTATTACCTTATCATGATATGGCAATTCCAAAGTATGAAAATTTAGGGATAGATTATCCGTTGAAAGGGATTCCTCCGCTTACTAAAGAAGAAGCTATACAGGCAAGAGGATATATTCTTGAAGGGTTAAAGGGATAATCTAATATTTACCCATCCCTATTCTTTCACACCACCTTGCATGATATCGTTGATGAAGTATTTTTTACCAAGCAGAAATACTCCGACAACTGGTATTGTACAAATAACGGAACAAGCCAGTAAGTCGCCCCAAAGAGTTATTTCGCGGAAGCTTCCTTTAAATATTGCAAGTCCGACAGGCAGGGTTCTCATTGATTCCGAGTTTGTAATAATTAAAGGCCACATAAAACTGTTCCAGGTTGTTACAAATGTAAATATTGATAGTGTTGCAATTACAGGAGTTGCAAGGGGGAGTACTATTTTGAAAAATGTTGAAAAAATGTTGCATCCGTCAATTTTAGCAGCTTCTTCGAGGTCTTTAGGCAGACCTAAAAAATATTGGCGCATCATAAATATCCCAAAACCTCCGAATAACCCGGGCAGAATAAGAGCTTGGTAAGTGTTTACCCAGTGGAGCTGACGCATAAGAAAAAACAATGGGATAATATTAACTTGCGGCGGAACAAGCATTGTTATAAGAATTATTAAAAATAATCCGTCGCGCCATTTGAATTTTAACCTTGCAAATGCGTACCCTGCAAGAGCAGAGATGATAACCTGACCGACAGTTGTTACTGATGCTATAAAAAGACTGTTTATAAAATATTTCCACATTGGGATTTTTTCAAAAACACTAAAATAATTATTAAAAGTTAACGGCGAATATAATAATTTCCCGCCCTGATTGAAAATCTCGTTATTTGGCACAAGAGAAAGATTTAGCATTGCAAAAAACGGATACAGCATACTGATTGCCATCGCTATTAAACAAAAATAACCTAAAATTCTGTGGCACCTTTTCATAGAAAAATTATAACATAATATTCATTTATATAATTAAAAATAAATAGTTAAATAAAAGTTAATTTATCATGACTTTGTTTAAAATAACGTTAAAATAAATATATAGAAAGTTAGATTGAATGGAGTTGATGTATTATGTTAGATTTTGACAAATTTACGAATTACTCGCAAGAAATTTTATCAAGTGCAAATTCACTGATGAGTTCATATCAAAACTCTCAAATGGAACCTGAGCATATTATGCTTGCGATGATAAAAGATAACGGAATTATCAAGGATTATTTGACAGAATTAAAGCTTTTAAACCAATCATTTATGAATAAAATTGTGTCGCGGGTTGAGGGATTTCCTAAGATATCAGGTCCTATTAATCCGCAGAGCCTTTATCTTTCAAATGATACAAGAAGGCTCTTAGAGCTTGCCATTGAAGAAAGTGCTAAACTTAAAGATGATTTTGTAAGTGTTGAGTCTTTACTTTTAGCGATGACAAAGCTTGATAACAGCAACATAAAATCACTTTTGGAAAGCTTTAATGTTAATCAAAATTCAATACTTAATACTATGAAAAAAATAAGAGGTAATAAAAAAGTGGATAATAAAAA
>CAMDYM010000073.1 GCA_945910425.1 uncultured Candidatus Melainabacteria bacterium
TTAATGTTTTCATAAGCCCCGTCCTCTATTATAATGTTAGTTATAATGTTGGGGTGAAACCCCAACCTACTTAACTCCCTGTTATAATGTTGGGGTAAAAACCCAACCTACATAGCTAAAAAGACCGACCATTTTAAGAGGTCGGTCTTTTAAAAACTTTATCAGAATTAACCTCTGATACCTAATTTTTTAATCAATTCTCTGTATTCGTCAAGGTTTTGAGATTTGATGTAAGCAAGCAATCTTTTTCTTTTACCTACCATCATCAAAAGACCTCTTTTTGTAGCGAAATCTTTTTTGTTTGATTTCAAGTGTTCTGTTAACTCGCTGATTTTTTGAGTCATCATAGCAACCTGAACTGCTGAAGAGCCGGTATCTTTTTCGTTTTTACCGTATTCCTTAACGATTTCTTGTTTGTTTTTTAAGTTAATTGACATTATTAGTTTTCCTTTTTTACTTTTGGGTACATATCAGACAGTTCTACAACCATTCTTTTATTTACCCTTGTTGAGTGACTATTGGCGTAAGCACTCTACATGATGATAATAGTATAGTCAAAAAAATTTGTCAACAAACCCCATAAGAAAAACCCCGCAGTTTCTGCGGGGCATATATTTCTACACTACATACCTAACCTTTAAGGATATTTATCACTCATAAATTGAGGAAATTAAGAATATTTTTTAATCTTTGTACGGTCTTGCGTATTCAGGTTTGCCCATTGCTATTGCAATTTTTTCGATAATATTATCATAATTTTCATAAATTGTATTATCGATAGAGAAATCACCTAATTCGTCGTATATTTCTGCAAAATCATCTTTACATTCATCATATACACCGACTTCGAGAGCTTTTTCTTTTAACGCATTAGCTATTTGTTTACCATATTTAGGTTTTTGATCACCGTCAGCGTCATACATAAATGCTTCCATAAATGATTCACCGTCTTCGCTTGATTGGCATCTGTTATATGCCAGCATCAAATCCATAACATTGTCTTTGTTAATTTGAGAACAAATATTATTAAATTTTTCATCATCAGTTCCTGCTATACCAAGCCAGTTTGTATAGTTAATGGCATCTCTAAATTCTTGTGCCATAAATTCTGCTGATCTTACACCGCCGGTTTGAGCATCAATTTCTGCCTGCATTTGAGCTTCAAGTTCAGCTCTTCCTTGAGCATACTCAGGTGCTACGAAAAATCCTTGAGCTTGTTCTGTTTGTTGTGAACCTTGAACCCCTTGCCCCTGCATAGCTGCCAGTTGCTGTTGTAATTGCTCTAATTGTTGAGTCAACTCTTGTACTTCTTGTGATTGTTGACTTTCTGTACCTTGAGGCTCATTTTCTTCGGCTTCAGAATTTTCAGATTCATTAGCTTTTTTCGGCGTAATGTTTAATTGAGCGGTTTCAGCTGCAATATCACGCATTGCCTTTTCAATTTCTTTTGATTTTTCGTAAACTTCATCATTTGTCAAATTTTCATCATTTTGAAGTTCATGTAGTTTCTTTTCTTGCTCATCTAATCTGTCTAATAAAGCTTGTACTTTTTCCTTATCTTCATCGGATATGCCTTCTGTTTGTAGTTTTGAATTTAACTTTGCTTTTGTTGCTTGAATAGTGCTCGCTACAGAGCCGACATTACTTTCTGCCAAATTTTTAATAACAGGCTGCCATGCAGCATCTGCCAACTTATCGGCTAAATCAGGATCAACTGTAAATTGCGGTATTTGACATCCTCCTCCGGCAAACGGCGCAGCTAAACTTGCCATTGCCTGCGGATTATATACAGTAAATAACGGCGTTGAATAATCTTGTACCGTGTATACCTGAGTATCTCCGCCATAGTTTGAAATGCCCATTGGTAACGAACCCCAATATGCA
Source organism: uncultured Candidatus Melainabacteria bacterium (assembly GCA_945910425.1). Taxonomy (GTDB): domain Bacteria; phylum Cyanobacteriota; class Vampirovibrionia; order Gastranaerophilales; family Gastranaerophilaceae; genus Zag111. Next base: position 1,885 of record CAMDYM010000073.1, read on the forward strand.
AGATTTGCCTGTCCTTGTGGTGAAATTGCCATAAATAGCCTCTACTTTCTTTATTCCTTGTGTAAATATCTATTATTTTGCTTTATTTTTATGCCATAAAATTCAAATTTAACGGCGGCATAGGAAGATTACATCCCCCACCCATAAATGGTGCTGCAAAATTCTGCATAGCTAACGGATTGAATGTTGTGAAAAATGGTTGTGCATATTGGCCTACATTGTAAACCTGAATATCTCCGCCATAATTTGAAATACCCATTGGTAATACATTCCAATAAGCAAGATTTGCCATTCCTTGTGGTGAAATTGCCATATTTTTTCCTCGTACTTTCTATTTTCCCCTGTACTTATATAAACAATTTGCTTATACAAAAATTGCATGACTTGTCTTGTTTTTCATGTATTCTAAATGTAAAAGCCCTGTATTTTCAATAGTTTGAGCACATAAAAATGCTTGTTACATTTCTTAATAATCGTAAAATACTTACTTTATGATATGATGTTTATATGAAAACATTAGCAAGATTTATCCAAAATAAACGCGAAGAATTAGGGCTTACACAAAAAGGTTTGGCGGTTGCTGCTAATATTCCTGTTGAAACCGTGGAAGAAGTTGAAGCAGGAAAAGAACTGTTTTTACCTGTGACAATAAGACAAGCAATTGCAAAAGTTTTGAAATGCGAAGCTCACGAGATTAAACAGCTTGAAAAAGATATTGCAAGCGATATTGTATCGCCTGAGATTATTGAAAGCTTAAAACAGCTTATCTTAAACGGAGCAGGAGGACTAAAATGCCCGAAATGCGGAGCACCTTTAGATACAAGAGTTGCTAAAATGTATGATTTAGAAGATAATCTTATACTTCACCCAAAAGCTCACTGTACAAAATGTCCGTTCCAAATTCACTCTTAGGGGTAAATGTACGTCGTACCAACTTTCATTATTTTGTCATTGCGAGCGAATGAAATGAGCGTCGCAATCTCATTATTTCAAGATGTTTCAAGTTTTTAGGTTCGTACTTTTTGTACTATTTTAATTATGAATGAGATTACTACATCGCTTCGCTCTTCATAATGACAGAATGTTGGCGTAATAATACCAATCTACAATTTTTAACAATTATGCGTATCAATCAAAATCTATCGGATAAATAACTTAAAATTGCGCCTCCGATTTCTTCATTCGGGTCAAAGGTTTGATTAGGATAAGCAGGACGCATAGTGTTTTTTATAAGCATATTAACTAATGGTCCGAAAGCATCAGGAACCTGTGTTTTACGATAAATTCCCGCCAAAAATGTTTGAATATTTGGAGAATCCGTATTATTAAACCTTGAAAACACAGGATATAATTTATCAATCCCTTTTGTTCCGTTATCAATCATTCTATCCATTATATAAAGGGTTTCGGTTACTTGAGCTTCGTTATTTGAATGAGATAAAATATCAGTTAGATAAGGAAGCGCATTTTCTTTTTGTTTAACAAAATAATCAACTTCATTTTTGTCAAAAGTACAGTAATTCCGCTCTCTGGTCGGAAGCTGACAGGAATTGCAAATATATTTATTTTGATATGTTTGAATCGGTTGAATCATTAGCTATACACAAACGGCGGTCCGTTTTTAATTTCAAAAAGTACATTTTCTGCCATGGTTTTTAATTCTTCTTTTGAACGTTTACCACTATCGACCTGTTTGTAGAACTCTTCTACAAGCGGTAAAATTGCCGCATCTTTTTTGGATTTAAAATTACGAAGCTCAGTTGAAACAAGGCGCTGTTGCAACTCAAGTTCAGTTTGCGCGTTAATCTTTTTGACCTGAACTTCTTTAATAGCATCTCCAGCAAGCTTTCCACCATAACTTGCCGCAGTTACACCCGTAATCCCGTAGAATAAATACGCAAATTGAGGATTACTTGTATCTAAAAGCCAATTGTATAAAAATGCCCTGTAATCTTCTACAAAAGAATTAAAAGCAGGACGGGGAGTTCCGTCACCCGCGTAATTCGGGTTAGCTTTTGTGGTTGAAGTTTTTAGTTTGGTTAGAATTTTTTGTAAAAATTTTTCTTTATCATCTTTTGACCATTTTAATTTATTAATCTGCTCGGTCACAAATTCCGTTAAGTTTTCTGCCCCGTCATCTATCGACATAAACATATGTTCAAGAAAATCTGCCCGATTTTCGTCAAATCTTTCGGGAATCGTATCCACAATAGTTTTTATAAGTGTTTTAGTATTTTCTAAACCTTCTTTTAAATAAGCCTTACTTTTTGTAAGATTTTTCAAAGACAAAAGTCCTAATCCGACAATTCCGACAACCGTTCCCGCCCCGAGCAAAATATTACCGAAATTCAAAGACTTTTTCTTTTCTGAGGTGCGAGGTTCTGATGTGAACGGCATTTTAAAAAACTTATTTTTTCCAAAATTTGGTAAGATTTTATCACCCTCAGGCTTTATATATTTTTCAAAATCATTGGAATATTTTGACAGCATAGCACGAATTATTTGCATTTTACCTGAAAATGATTGTGTTTCGACAGCAATCAGGTTTTCTTGAAGATTTTTTTGAATATTAGCTTCTTTTCGCTTAACCCAAATTTCTTTATACCCATCAAAAAACATTTTCCCCATAAATGCCATAGCAGACAATGTCAAAACCCCGACTCCCGCATTAAAAGTTTTTTTGTTAGGATTTTGGACATATTGATAAACAAGCTGATGAAGTTCTTTGCTTAATTGAACATTTCTTGTTACTGCAGGAAGCCATTTTTCTGTAGGCAAATCTTTTGCAACACGTGCACTGTGCCTTGCAAAACCCGTTACAACAGCAATAGAACTCATCACGCCTAATGCAACCGCGCTTAAAGGTAAAAGTTTTTTATCAACAATTTTTGAGTCTTCATACAGTCCCTGCGGCAAATCAACTTTATCTGAGATAAGATAAGTATTTTTTGTATCGCACAGTCCGTCTTTTACAAAATTATTAACCAGTACACCTTCTTTGGTTGTAAGATTATTTCTGCGCTGAGATGTTGTCAAATTCCGCTGCTGACGCAAGGTTTCCGCATCATTTAAAGGATTAATATTCATTTTTTCTCTTTCCTTTCAATTTCTGCGCTAACTTATGTATAAACGTTTTTAATTCAAAAGTTCGTTTAGCTTCATCAATCTTTTTTTCCTCATCATCAGTTTCATCAGCCCCGAAAACAAAGAAAATTGATTTTAATTTCTTTTTAACAGCTGCCGCAAATTTTGAAACTTTTTCTTTAATTGCAGCTTTCAATTCACCGTAAACAGCAGTTAATTTGTCGGTAATATCGGCAAATTTATGCAAAATAACAACAACCCCGCGCAAAACCGTTTGAACAGGAGTTAGAATAACTTTTAATACAAAATTCATAGGCTTTGCAACAACAGGCGGAAGGTTTTGTGTTACTCTGACCATTAAATCCGCTAATCTTTGATGAGTATTTGAGATATTTTTAGCAAAATCGGTTAAGGATTGAATATAATTTTGCTGAGCAATTTTAGCTTGTTCTTTGGCATGTTTTTGAGCTCTAAGCATCGCGCCGATTGCAGCACACTGATTATAAGTCATCTCACCTACATTTCGCGGAATATTACGTTTTGTTGTAGAATTTCCGCCAGCCATCCCGTTACAGATAGGACAAGCACCTAAAGGAAGCCCATGCGGGCAAGTGCCTGCTTTCATTGTTCTTGAATGTACTGATGATGATGATGCCATTAAAAAAGTGTCCTCTTTATTTTTGCATAAGAGGACACTTCAAAAAGTTTCTTTAACCTATACCCGAACTGCACGCAGGTATTAGATTTCTTTTTAGAGCATTCCGACTTTTACGGCTGCGGCAGCAGTTGAAGATATTCACTTCATTTCCTCTTATTTAGTTATATATTTGTTTAGTCACTCCGGACACCGATCCGGAGTCTATCAGTATTGATTCTATCGGCATGAATAGATTCTGAATAAGATCCTGAAACAAGTTCAGGATGACACCATGGTGTCAGTTAGAATGACAAAATTTTTGGTTTACTATACCATTGCCATTTCCTGATTGTGAGATTCGGTGGAACACACCATTTTATC
>CAMDYM010000074.1 GCA_945910425.1 uncultured Candidatus Melainabacteria bacterium
TCTACAGCAGTTGATGCAATTAAAAAATTACAAGAAATTTCAAAAGAAGTTTCAAAATTCAATGAAACAGTTGAATGCCACATGCGTTTAGGTATTGACGTACGTCAAGCAGATCAACAAATTCGATCAACAGTAGTTTTACCGGCAGGTCTAGGTAAAGAAGTAAGAGTTTGTGTTATCGCTAAAGGTGCTAAAGCTTCTGAAGCAACTGAAGCAGGCGCAGATTTTGCAGGAGCTGAAGAAATTATTGATAAAATTTCAGACGGCTGGTTTGAATTTGATACATTGATTGCTACACCTGATTGTATGGGTATGTTAGGTAAATTAGGTAGAGTATTAGGTCCAAAAGGCTTGATGCCAAACCCTAAAACAGGTACAGTAACAATGGATATTGCTAAAGCAGTTAAAGATGCTAAAGCAGGTAAAGTTGAATATAGAGCAGACAAACAAGGTATGATTCACTGCCCTATCGGTAAAATCCAATTCACAGAAGAAGACTTGATTAAAAACTATGCGACTTTGGCAGATGCAGTTTTAAAAGCAAAACCGGCTTCAGCAAAAGGAACATTTGTTAAATCAGTTTACTTATCAACTACAATGGGTCCTGGTATCAAATTAGATCCAAAAACATTTGCAGCTGAAGTAAAAGAATTGGTATAATAAATAATTAAAACTAAATAAAAAAGCTTAGAGAATAATCTCTAAGCTTTTTTATCTTTTATTTATGTACAAAATTTTTGTTATTCTGAACTTGATTCAGAATCTTAAAAATTTTGTAAACTTACATTTTAACTAAGCCATATAAATAACACTATTTTTTTGCAGTTCATCCAATTTATCTTTAGCTAAAAGGAAATAATCCATAAAGTTTCTATCTTCATCCGGTTTCTTTTTAGCTTTTTCAACAAGTCTTTCATACATTTTTTCATTCATAACTTCTTGCGGGTTACGATGTTTTGGCAAAGTTTCATCCATCACCCATGGTCTTCTTGGTCTTTCTTTTTGAGGTGCGATAACACCGCAGTTAACAGATCCAATTCCTTCTAACATAAAATCCACCTTTCACACTTAAACTACACATTAATATAAAAACATTTTTCCCAAAAATTTTGCTAAAACTTTAAAAATTTTTATTTTTTTGTTACAATGGGGTAAATTTAATTTAATAATTTACGGACGATTGGCACTCTGCCGACGAAAAACGATTGAGTATCGTTTTTCGGAGAGGGGTAGCGCATCGGAGGAAATCGTAAGATTTCCGATATACATTTAAATTTTGGGCGATTGGCGCAGTTGGTAGCGCATCACATCGACATTGTGGGGGTCGTGGGTTCAAGTCCCGCATCGCCCAGTTTATTTCTCCACATCAGAGATTACAAGGAGGTTAAAAATGGAATTAAAAGGATCAAAAACAGAAGCCAATTTACAAGAAGCATTTGCAGGAGAATCACAAGCAAGAAATAAATATACTTATTATGCTGCAAAAGCAAAGAAAGACGGGTACGTACAAATTTCAAAACTTTTTGAAGAAACTGCTAATAATGAAAAAGAACATGCTAAAATTTGGTTCAAATTATTAAACAATGGAGGCATACCTTCAACTATTGAAAATCTTGAAGATGCAGCAAATGGCGAAAATTATGAATGGACGGATATGTATGCAAAATTTGCTAAAGAAGCAAGAGAAGAAGGATTTGAAGATATAGCATTTTTATTTGAAAATGTTGCAAAAATAGAAAAAGACCATGAAGAAAGATACAGAAAACTTTTAGCAAACATAAAAAATGAAGAAGTATTTAAAAAATCAGAACCTGTGGTATGGGAATGCGCAAATTGTGGATTTTCATATACCGGAGATAAAGCAGTAGACACTTGTCCTGTTTGCGCTCATCCACAAAGTTTCTTTATGGTAAAAGCAAAAAATTACTAAAAAAACTAATAAATTAATGTACCGCGAAATTTTCAAATACGAAAAATTCGCGGTATTTTTTTGACTTTTTTAAAACAATCATTAAACCCTCATACAGATGTATGATTTTTGCCAAAAAACTTGGGGAAAATCATAATTTGTCCGACAATATTAATAATATAACATGGTAGAGGTAGAGCTATGAGATTAAACAGCGGAATATTTTATAACGATAACGGTTTAACAGCCTCAATTCGGGCAATGCATTTACAAAGCGAGATTATCGGAATCGGAAACGAAAACATAACAGGATTTGATAAAATCGGTTATCAGCGAAAAGAAGCCGTCGTATCATCTTTTACCGAATTTTTAGGCGTGCATGCTCTATCAACAACTCGTGATGATAAAATCGGACGTATCGCAGTATCAGAAAACCCGCTTGATTTAGCACTTGCAAACAAGGGATACTTTCAAGTTCAAACCAAAAACGGCGTAAAACTTACCCGTGACGGACGTTTCCAAATTGGTAAAGACGGAACACTGTTAACTTTAGAAAATCAGGAAGTATTATCAAATGCAGGGGTTCCGATAAAATTCCCATTTATACCTCAAGATTTGAAACAGGTAAAAATAGATAACGCAGGAAAAATTACCATGTTTAATCCTGACACACACAAATTAACAAAAATCGGACATATCGGAGTTGTCGATTCAAACGGAATTGCGGTTATAGAACCAAAAATCAAGCAAGGGTTTAATGAATATTCAAACGTAGCACTACAACAAGAATTCTTAGCCCTGATGCCTCCGATAAAAAACTTTGATGCAAACAGACAAATGTTTATGCTTCAAAATTCGGTATTAGGTAAAACAATCTCACAATTAAGTCAATAATAATTAAGAACAGAGGGTTTTATAAATGTATAACTTACAAGGAATTATTTCAAAAGGAACAAATAACGCACTTTTACAATTTGAACGTTTCGGACAAATTGCAAATAATGTTTCAAATTACCAGACAACAGGTTATAAAAGTGTTACTTTTGAACAAATCTTAAGAGAAGACGGCTACTTAACAGGCGCGGTTCGTACCGATAATCGTCAAGGTTCAATCAGAATCACCAGCAACCCTTATGATGTGGCAATAAACGGCGCCGGATATATTCCTGTAGTATCACCGTCAGGTGAAGTTCAATACACGCGTGATGGTGCCTTTAAACAGGGTAAAGACGGATATCTGACAACACGTGACGGGTGGATAGTCGGTGAAGGTATCAAAATTCCTACAAACTGTTTTAAATTTGAAATAAAGAAAAACGGCGATGTTATGGCATACGATTCAAGAGGAGCCAAAGCAAAAAAAGTCGGAACAATCCCGCTAATTCAATTTGATAACCCTGCGGGAATGGAACAAGCTGATATGAACAGGGTAAAACCAACAGAAGAAGCAGGCGAAGCAAGACTTGTAAAAAATCATGAATGTATTTGGCAAAACAATCTTGAAGCTTCAAACATAAATATGTATAAATCTGCAACAGATTTAATGAGAATGAACGCTTCAATGCTTGCCAGTATGCAGATGATAAAACTTGCAGACACAATGTACAACAAGTCAATAAATATCAGAGAAGCTTAATAAATAACGAAAGGTTTTAAAATATGTACACTTCACTTGACAGTATGGGTAAAGTAACATTAATGATGGATTTGATTTCACAAAGGCAAAAGGCTTTGGGTTCAAATATCGCTAACGTTGATACCCCGGGTTATATAAGACAAGATATTGATTTCGGTCAATATTTAAGCTCAATGAACAGTCCTTTAGAAACAAAGTTATCTGATAAACTGGGACCATCAGCAGTTATAGCTGACCAATCAGAAGAACCCGTTAACGCAGGTCATGAGATTATGCAATTACAGGAAAACTCTTTATTATATTCAATGGCAACCCGCAGAATGTCAAACATAGTTACAGAAATGAAAACCGTCATAAACGTCGGTAAATAATAATTAAGGTGGTGAAAAAATCATGGGTATAATGGATTCAATAGATATGGGTGCAAAAGCACTTCAAGTACACGGTAAAAGAATAGATGTTCACGCAAAAAACATCGCAAACCTTGATACCCCTAATTATGTAAGAAAAATACCTGTACTGACAGCGGTTGATGACCTGTCTTTTCACGGATTGATGAACAATATGAAAGAAGACGTATTCGGTGTCGGAACATTACCATATCTTCAAGGCGGTGTTAATTTTTCAGGTGTAGTTGAAGACCCGACATTAGGTCAAAAAATCTACAAACCGGGACATCCTGATGCTGACGCTGACGGATATATTAGAGCATCAAACGTTAATGCTATGGTTGATATCGCGGACGCACTTGTCGCTCAAAGAGCTTACGAAGCAAACCTTGCATTAGTAAATATTTCAAAAACAATGGCTCAAAGAGCTTTAGAAATCGGCAAATAGGGGGTAAATATATGCTACCAGCTGCCTTAAAATTTGAAAATTAATGTGTTCTACAACAGGGAATAAGTAAATATATGTATAATTGTATGAACAAATATAGAAACGATTTTGCAATAAATTTTGCAAAAATTATGCAGGAAAAATTGCAAAAATGGAAAACGTTTCAATCAGAAGAACGTAAAAGTTTATATAGTTTAGATTCTTTGCGCTGGTATTTTGGATTAGCACTTTGCGGCTTTATCCCGGGAAAAAGAGAATATCATTATGACCTAAAATTACATTGTTGGATTGCGGTATTTTTCTTTATTTTCTCAATTATAACCAATATTCAAATAACAAATAAAGCTTATCAAAAGAGAGTAAAATGCACTTTTTTTAATGATTTGTTAAAAGTTTTTGGGGATAAAATATTTTTTGGGGGTAAATATATTCAAAATTCATTGTTTAATAATTCTCAACTTTATCCTCGAGATATTATGACCCGCGAAGATGATGACAGCTTTTTCGGAGAATATAACGGGGTAAATTTTGTCATTAATGAAACTGATTTTGGCTGGAACGAAAATGATAAACATAGAACATACCACAGCATGTTCAAAGGCATTGCAATGCACTTCACAATGAACAAAGAAATTAATTCCCGAGTTTTAATTATGTCCAAAAATTTATTCAATAAAGTTCCAAAAAATTATGAAAAAGTAGTTGTTGAATATGAAAAATTTAATAAAAAATATGATGTATGGGTTGAGAAAAATCCAATAAACAATTCAGGACAAATTGAAGCAAGATATTTACTTAATACAGCATTTTTAGACAGATTTATGCAAATTCAGACAAGTTTTAGAGTAAATAAGATGTCTTGTTCCGTTTATAAAAATGATATGCTTATAATGCTTTCAACAAAAAAAGATCTGTTTGAAATGAACCATTTGTTAGGTAAAATTGACGATATCAAACAATACAATCACTTATTTGAAGAATTTGCATCAGTATTATCATTTATAGAAGTACTTAATCTTGCAAGCAGAACAAAATTATAATAATATAACGTTATGCAAATTTCAAAATTCAAAAAACTTATAAGCTGGAACCTGATTTCAATATTAGGGTATTTTTGTTTTTTAATAATGCTTGCTTTTATAACTATGTATCTTCTAACAAAATCAAATATCAATATGCGTGCGGATTTGAACAAATATTTTTATGATTATCTTTTTAATAATGTTATAATTCCGTATTTATCATTTTATAAGATTCAAGTATTTTTAATCTTAACACTAATGATTGCATCAATATTTGAAAATAAATATAAGAAAAAACACGGAGAATATGAGTTCCAAACCTTTGAAAATGAAAATTCTTTGCATTCAAAATTTTTTATTACAGGGCTTGTAATGAATCTTTTGCCGATGTATTTATTTACAATGTTCATACTTGCAAAAGTAGTGAAATATTTTAATTTTATGGTACAATAAATCAGTACCTATGTCGACGTGACGGAATCGGTATACGTGCACGTTTGAGGGGCGTGTGGGGAAACCCGTGCGGGTTCAAGTCCCGCCGTCGACATT
>CAMDYM010000075.1 GCA_945910425.1 uncultured Candidatus Melainabacteria bacterium
GTCGAGGTTAAATCGCAATCAGTTGCAATGTAATTTTTGGTTATGAAATTTATAATTTAAAAAGACAGGATTTATTTCCTGTTTTTTTTTACATTGTTTAACATTTTAGCAATTATTTAAGCTTTATATACTTTATATAACTAGGAGATATTGTATGGGATATGTGAATATTATTGGAAATATGAATTTGGGCAATGTTTATACTTGTCCGATATATTCTATGCCAAATATTTTTTATAGCGATTCTTTATTTAGTGGTGGCTGGAATTCATATTCTGCGTCTTTTCCTCCGTTAAATTTTGGAATTTCATATACTAAGCCGGTCTTAAATTTCACATTACCACAATTAGTTTTACCGCAAATAACAATACCAAAGCTTAAGTTACCTGAAATTACGTTTAAACCTAAAAATATTTTTGCCGGAAATGGCGTTATTCGTGATTTTTCAAACCAAAGAGCTACAAAAAATATAAAATCTTCTTCATATACACCGATTTTTGGTTCTATGGTACGGCGAATACCAACAGTACAAAGAAGTTCAAAATATTCAAACGCGTCTTCTTTAAAAAATATTCAATGGTGGAAAAATCTTGGATACAACCCTCAAAAAGGACGAGAATTGATGAACTATATGCGCGGACATGTTACAGATTTTGGAGGAAATTGTGTAGGTGTTGTTCGGGAAGCTATCAATAGGGTTTATTATGGCGGAAGCCGTCATTATGCAAGGTTTGGAAAGGCTTGCAATGTCGGACGTGATTTCTTGTCTTCCGATAGGCATTTTAGAAAAGTTACGGGGGTTAATTTAGCGAGTATTAATCCAAAAGATATTCCGGAAGGAGTTATAATTATTTATGGTCCCGGGTATAGTCGTAAACACCCGACCTGTGGTCATGGCGAAATCTCAAACGGTAACGGCAGAGGTTATTCTGACGGAATTACTCATATTAAAAATTCAGGCAGCCAGGTAATTAAAGAATTATGGATTCCGGTTTAGCTTATATAAAATTACTGATTTTATATATTTTAATTTAATATTTAAATACGAGTTATTCTCTTTTAAATTAAAGTAATTCCACCAGCCTTTTTTGTTTTGTTCTTTTTGATGATTAAGTAGTTCTTTTACTTTTTCAAAATATTCCGATTTAATACTGTCACTACATTTTGGGTAGCGGCTGACAGCTTTTAGAAGATTCCTGCTTATAATTTTTTGTTTTATGTTTTTATCAGGATTAATTTTATTTAGAATTTCTTCAATATAATAGAAATTATTTATCGGAGCAAAGTCTGATTTTAGTTTTGAACCTGTTAAAGATGTTCCTCGTTGTTTTCTGTAGATGTATAAATCCTTTTTTAATACAGTGATTTTTTTGCCGGAAAGTATAACTTGTACGAAAAACGGTTGATCTTCCGCCATTCTTGTATCAATAAAACTTATGTTATTTTCAATAAGAAAATCCCTGCGGTAAACTTTGTTCCAGCAAATCGGATGGAAAGAATATAATTCATTTATGTCAAACTCGTTTTTGAAATTTTTTGAAGTATATTGCCCTTGTCTTAATTTCCCGGATTTAGAATAATAAGTTTTGGCACCAAAAATTACGATATCCGGGGAATTTTGTGTTTTTTCAACGATTTCTTCAAAAAATTCAGGTACTACGAAATCATCTGAGTCAATATAGCAGATATATTCGCCTTTGGCGTACGGAAAGCCTGTATTTCTTGCTTGTGCAAGCCCTTGGTTTTTTTTTGTAATTATTTGATAGTGTGCGAATTTATCTTGATATTGCTCAAGTATTTCGAGGCTGTTATCAGTAGATCCGTCGTTAACACATATTATTTCAAAGTTTTTATAAGTTTGTTCAAGTAAACTGTCTAAACATTTTTCTAAACAATCTGCCACATTATAAACGGGTAAAATAACAGAAAATTTTATATCTTTATCCATATATTCTCCTTTTTTATTATTATACACGTTAGAATTTTAAAATTTAAATGTTAAGTTTTGTTTACAATTTGGCGGATAAATTTAAAGTTTTTTCAATATATAGCCGATATTATAGATAAGTTGTAAAAATTATAAGGAGAAATTCTATGACAAGTGTGGACAATAACCAGCAAATCAGACAATTACAAGCTCAGTACGGAAACAAAAATATCAAGATTGGTACGGGCAAGGATGCGCAGAAAATTAACACAAGTGTTTTTTCAAACGGTGTTAGTATTACTTCCGATGTTAAAGCTTTTTTAGAAAGATATGACAGTAATAAAGACGGTAAGCTTGATGAAAAAGAAGCTGTAGTTTTGCAAAAGGTTTTGGTTGACTATGCCGGTAAAGATAAAGCTTTGAGTAAAGAAGAATTTGCTCAAATGGTTGGTCTTGATGTGAAAACTCCTGAATGTGAAAAAATGTATAAAGCGTTTGAGGTTTTAGTTGAACGTCAAACAAAAGGTTCTACTCAAACCGTAGAAACTTTACCTGATGGAACTAAAATTACGTCAAACTTTAACTCTGACGGTTCAGGAACTAAAGTTACCGAGTCAAAAGATAAAAACGGAAACTCTGTTAAATTAACCGAAACTTTTGAAAAAGGCGGAGTAAAAGTGAAAGGGGTTAAGGTAACAAATGAAGGAACAATGACTTCTGATTATGTAAATAATGCTGACGGAAAACCGATAAAAATAACTACTACCGTAGTTGGAAATGATGGTAAGTTAATAAGTGGTAAGGTTTCACAAAGGACCTATGATGATAAAGGACATATGTTGACAAATAATACTGTTGTGACAGGTCCTGACGGAAAACAGACTAAGTCAACCGTGCTTACTAATACTTATAATGATGCGGGACAAAAGGTATCATCAAATACAGTTATTCAAGATGCTAAAAAAGGAACTAAAGTTACAAAAGATGCAACTTATAACCCTGAAACAGGTAAAATTGATACTGAAAAATCTGTAACTCAAAAAGTTATAAACGGTAAACTTGAAACTGTCGGGACTGCGGAAAGTCAATGGACTTACAATGCTGACGGTAAGTTAACTAAGTGGGAAACAAACGGTACTGACGATAAGGGAAAACCGTATAACATTGTTGATACTTTTGCGGAAGACGGTAAAACTATAATCTCCAGAGAATATAATCATTACAAAGGTGATAATTTATATAAAGACAGTTATAGCGGACAAAATATTGATAACCGAAAGAAGGGTCAGATTCCAACAGAGCGTGTTATTTATGAAGCCGACGGTGTAACTGTTAAAGAAAAAATAGTTAATAAGTTTGACGATAAAGGTGTAATTATCGGTCAGGAAAAGTATGATAAAGACGGTAAGCTGATTGAGTCAAAAGATTTTTCACAAATTGACGGTAATTTTGATACGGCATATCAGGGTTCTCGCGGAGATTGTTATCTTTTAGCTGCAATTAATGGCTTAGCACAATCAGAAGACGGTCAAAAACTTTTACAGCAAAATGTAAAAGCAAATCCTGACGGAAGTTTTGAAATTACAATGCCCGGTGCAGAAGCTATTAGAAATGATATTTTAGCAGGAAAGCTTGGTAAAGAATTTCCTGCGGATAGTATTCCAATCAGTGGTAAAATTACAATTACAAAAGAAGAGCTTGATGCTGCAATGTTAAAATCAGGTGCATCATATTCATCCGGAGATAAAGATGTATTGCTGTTGGAACTTGCTTATGAAAAATACAGAAATGCAGTTGCAGAATTTGCGAAAAAGAATAGTTTAAAAGCTGCGGATTGTAAGGGTATTCCTGTACTATCACAATCTTTAGGGTCTATTGAACATAAAATGGGCGGCTCCGGTGATAATTTGTCGGGTGGTCAGACAACTGAGGCAACCTATATTCTTACGGGTAAACCTTCTGCTAATGTTTATCGAAAACCTGAAGAAGTTCCAACCTGTTACGTATCACAACCTGATATGCAGATGAGTATTCCTTCAGATGAAAAAGAGAGTGCTCAACCTATGAGTGGTGAAAAATTTGATGCAATGATATCAAGTTTAATTGCTGATTCAGCCGATGGTAAAATTGATAATTTTAGTGCGACTGTCGGTATGAATATCAGTCAGCAGGAAGTTAACGGAGAAGTTGTTCAAGGTGGTGGGCATGCCTTTTCGGTAAAGAGTATGACAAAAGATCAGGTTGTACTTGCTAACCCTTGGGATCCGGAAAAAGATATTGTTATGTCTATGGAAGATTTTAAAAAGGCTGTAAAATCGTTTACAATGACACCGTTAAATGAAAATGCTCGTATTACCAATCCTGATAAACCGGATAATCCGAACGGTCCTGATAAGCCGGACGGATCTGATGGTACGACTCAGCCGACAACAACCTATGAAGTAAAACGCGGTGATAATTTGTGGAAAATTGCAAAAAGAAAATTAGGACCTGGTGCAAAAAATTCTCAAATCGCAGATTTTGTTCAAAAAATTATTGCTGCAAATCCACAGATTAAGAATCCAAATTTAATTTATGTCGGAGATAAAATAAATATCCCTGAATAAATATAAAAAGCGGTAAAGATGAGGTAATAAAATGGATTTACAAAATTTAAGTACACAATTAGCGTCAGTTTTAGGTAATCATGCAAAAGTTTAACTGGTAACCAAAGCTGGCATGACTATTGATGTCGAGGATTATCATAATATATTTCCGCCCAAAAAACATGATAATATTGAAAATGATGAAAATGTATCAGATGTAACTATAATGAACTCAAATTTGAAAATGAAGAAGCGTTTAAGCAGAACAAACCTGTTTCGGGTAAGTCATTGCATGGTAATATTACTTTTAGATACGATGCGAACGGTAAACTTACAGGTTCAGAAACCGTTAATGAGTCAGGTGTTGTTGTTCGAAAAGAGCAATATAATGCTGAGGGCAAACCCGAGCAGGAATTGGTTTATGATAAAAACGGTCAACTGCAGCAAACTTTAAAATACCAATATGCAAATAATGTTGTAACTGTTCAGACTTATGATTCCAATAACGAACTTAATATAATAAAAAACTTACAGCTATGCGTGAAGGGGAAATATTAGGTTTGA
Source organism: uncultured Candidatus Melainabacteria bacterium (assembly GCA_945910425.1). Taxonomy (GTDB): domain Bacteria; phylum Cyanobacteriota; class Vampirovibrionia; order Gastranaerophilales; family Gastranaerophilaceae; genus Zag111. The sequence continues at coordinate 5,077 of CAMDYM010000075.1, forward strand.
TGTGGTCTGATATTGATTTCAAGAACAATACCATTTCGGTACAACGGCAAGTACAAAAAATCCCTAAGAAATATTAAAAAAATCCTTCAGGAGCGTCCAGAGCTAACTGAAAAAGATTTGTTATTCAGGCACTAAAAAAGAGCCTCTTGATAAGGCTCTTGATTTAAATGGCGGGAACGACGAGGCTGTCTTGGATTTGCTCCACGCTCACAGAGTTTCGCCAAAGTTGCTACGCAACAGAAGGCTCAATCTGTTCGCTATCCGGATTTGTTCGCTTTGCTCACTCCATCCGTCCGCAAATCCGCCGAACTCGCTATTTACGCTTCTCGCCACTATCGTCACAAAATTAAAAAGCGGTAGGAAAACCTACCGCTTTTTAATTCGGGAACGACGAGGCTCGAACTCGCGACCTCATGCGTGACAGGCATGCGCTCTAACCAAACTGAGCTACGCTCCCATTTATTTTGGCTACTTCTTTATTATATTTGCTAAAAAAAAATTTGCAAGAACTTTTTTTATTTTTTTATAATACAAAATAAAAAGCCTTAGTAAAAACCAAGGCTTATAAAATGAATTGTAAAAAACACTTATTATTAATCATTATATAAAGGTGCTAATTTTTTAGATTGTTGAGGAATAACACCTTCTTCGATTGATACGTAAACTCTATAATCAATATCTGCAAAACAGTTATCAATACTTTCGATTTTTTGAAGTTCCGCATCATTAATATTACCGCTTTCAATCATATCAGCAATAAATTCAAATCTGTCAACATGTTCTCTAAATCTGTCTGTCGCATAATCTTTAGCCTGCCATGTTGTAA
>CAMDYM010000076.1 GCA_945910425.1 uncultured Candidatus Melainabacteria bacterium
CTTACCCTTCGTGTACGTTCATTTGGGAAGACACTTCGGCAATAATTCTTGCAACATCAGCTCCGCCGATTGCAACTTCAAATATCAGCGGTGCATAAATAAGTACTGTTTCTTTATATGCCATTGTTTCAATGTCTATAATATTAAACTCGATAAAATCTTCTCCTGTTGATATGAGTTTTCCGTATTCCCCTCCTGTTGCCCAACGGATAAACATATATTGATTAACGTATTCTTCTAATTTTTCAACTAATTTCATAATAACCTAATACCCTTACAAATAATATTTTAGTGATGATTTTGCTAAAGTCAAAATTGCTTATACAATAAATGTTTTGACTGCACCGTCCTGGTGGTATAACCCGCCGCCACAGACGGTTTCTACAACTTTTAATACAACTTCGCGCGGTGCATCTATCTGGTTTAGAGTGAACTCTTGTCCTGTATGTTTTATTTTAAACACACATTTTTGAGTTTGATCTGCCGGAACATATAATGATGCAATTTCGTTTTCAAGAAGCTTAACCATTTCATCTTCTCTGTCTTTTGCATCTTTTATTATATCGTGGTAATTTCCTCTGAGTGCGATTATTCTGTTAGAAAAAATATGACGTCCGTCATCTCTAAATAACGCTTGCGGTTGGAAATTGCAACGGGTAGTGAAACTCATTTTGTGCCAAAGAATATTTATGACGGCAACTGATTTTAAGGAATCTGCGTCAACATAAATGTTTTGTGTGGTAACCCCGCGTGATGAGAAAGATTGTTTAAGATTATTTGAAACAAGTTCAAGACAATCAACCATTCTGGTAAAAATATCATTGGTGTTTACGGTTGAATGCTGATAATCCAAAAATTGTTTGTACATGTGAGAAGATACAAGTTCTACTCTCTCCTGGATTACGATATCTTTTTTTGTGGCTGTTTCAGAGTTGTCAAAACTTTCAAAATTATTTAGCAATTTCGTTTCCTTTTTTATAACATATTTTTAAAATAAACATGTTTTCTTGTAAAGATTATATGTTTTTTCGTTACAAAACGGAATACTTATATCGGATTATAAATCTATTTAGAGATTTCAATAAGTTCATCTATTTTACAATCAAGAAAAAGACAAATTCTTTCAACTGTATCCAAGGTAATATTAGTTCTTTTTCCTCTTATTATTTCTGATATTTTTGATTGACTGATGCCTGTTGCTTTATGTAGTTGAATACTGCTAATATTATGTTCCCAGAGCATTTCACGTAGTCTTATTTTAATCATTAATCAATTATATAAAATATTTCCTCAACTTGACATTAATTTCCTAATAAGATAATATAATGCCTAATAAGGTAATAAAAATTAAAATAACTTTATCAAGGAATGGAGTTAATAAATGAAAAAAGGTTTTACATTGGCAGAGGTTTTAATCACCCTTGGCATAATCGGTGTAGTTGCAGCAATAACTATACCCTCACTAATGACAGCACATAAAGCTCACAGATTACGCGCTCAATTTTTGAAATCTTATTCAACTATTCAACAGGCATTTCGGCAAATGGAAGCTGATGATGTTTCAACGGATATCAGTTCATATTCAGGGAAAATGGGTAGTTTTTATAAAACATTTAAAAGTTATTTCAAGGGTGTTCATGAATGCGGATTTTATACAAATACAAGTAAAAATTTACCTTGTCTTGGCATGGGAGAACATAATTATAAAAGTTTAGATGGTAAATATACTATAAGTTCTGATTATTTTACGGACGGACAGTTTGTATTACCTGACGGAACACTTGTAATGATTGATAATCCAAATTGGGGTGATTTTGTTTGGATTTTTGTTGACTTAAACGGGTATAAAAACCCGCCAAATCGCTGGGGATATGATTTATTTACATTTGAATTTATTAATGGAGAGTTAAAAACTATGGGTGACATTCAAACAAAATACAATGACCAGGAAAAATATTGCAATATAAATTCAACAGGTATTACTAATGGTATGGCTTGTGCGAATAAGGCAAAAAATAATACTGATTATTTTAAATGGATTGTAAAAAACGTTAAATAACAGTGGAAAACGGGCTTTTTTCTTGCGCAAAGACAATCTCAACTTTACCCCCGATAAGTCCCGCTAAAACAGGCAAAATTAAAATTTCTGACTCAAAATGCCCAACATCATACAATACAATATCAGAGTCAAGTGCGGTATGGAATTTCAAGTCACCTGTGACAAGACAATCCGCCCCAAGTTGTTTAGATTCTTTTATAAATTCTGAACCGCTCCCCGCGCAAAACGCGATACGTTTTAGTGTTTTCACATTTTTATTATTAACCAGACGAGCATTTGGCGAAATTGTTTTAATTTTTTTAGAAAAATCATCAACTGTAATTCCATGTTCAAAATTAATAATGCGCAAAAATTCGTGCTTACAAGACAAAGAATTTAATCCGAGGGCTTTAATAAGAGTATCTGTTGTTCCGCCGTTAGCTTTATCAAGGTTTGTATGCGCGCTGTAAATATCAATATCAGCCCACGCATTTGGGACAAAAAACAGAGGGTGATGAGAGATTATCATATCGCAGCCTGCTTGGCGGGCTTGTTTTATAACATCATCTGTCACGGTTAAACAAAGCATAATTTTTGAAACTTCCGATTTTGTTGTTTCAACCATAAACCCGACACAATCCCAAGCCTCAGCCGTTTGCGGAGGTGCAATTTGTTCTATTTTTTTTATGATTTCGTATTTATTCATTAATATATTCTAAAATTTCCAGTGCAATCACTGATTTTGAAGCTTTTTCAAGCTTTTTTATATCACCGTTTTTATTTAAAATTGTAACTTCGTTTTCATCTGCCCCAAACCCGATATCTTTACGTGAAATATCGTTTGCAATTAAGTAATCACAACCTTTTTTTGTGATTTTTTCTTTAGCATTTTTAAGTAGATTTTCGCTTTCCGCGCAAAAACCGATTACACACTGATGTGTTTTTTTCTCGCATAAACCTTTTAAAATATCAGGGTTTTTAACAAGTTCTAAAGTTAATTCTTCATTTTCACCTTTTTTTATTTTCTGTGTGCTGACTTCTTTTACCCTGTAATCAGCAACAGCAGCTGCCATAATGATAATATCTGATGTTTCAAATTCTTCATCTAACGCTTTTTGCATATCAAGTGCCGATTTAACTTTGACAATTTTATAAGGTGCTTCAAAGTCTTTTGTGGTAATTAAAACGACTTCGGCTCCCATTGATTTTGCGCAATTTGCAAGGGCAAAGCCCATTTTCCCTGAAGAATAATTTGAAATATAACGGACAGGGTCAATATCTTCGATTGTTCCGCCTGAAGTGATTACAACTTTTTTGCCTTTAAGTTTCTCAGAATAACTTAACCCCTTACAAACGGCATTGAAAATCTTATCAAGTGAGCAAAGTCTGCCTTTACCCAAGTATCCGCAAGCCAAAAATCCGCTTTCAGGTTCAAGAATTTCAACCCCGTGGAATTTTAATTTTGATAAATTTTCTTGAATTACAGCGTTGTTCCACATATTACAATTCATGGCAGGTGCGATAATCATTTTTTTTGAAAACGCACAGGCGATTGATGTTAAAAGGTTATCCGCAAATCCTTGTGCAATTTTAGATATAGTGTTAGCTGTTGCAGGTGCGATAAGCATAATATCCGCTTCATCAGCTAACGAAATATGCTCAGGTTTCCAGTCTTTTATGTCAAATTCTTCAACATAAACTTGATTTTGACTAAGGTTTTGCAAAGTTAATTTAGTTACAAAATTAAGAGCATTTGGGGTGCAGACAACTTTAACATTCGCGCCTGATTTTTTGAATCTGCGGATAAGTTCACACATTTTATAAGCGGCAATCCCGCCTGTTATACCTATTAAAATATTTTTGCCGTTAAGCATCAGCCTCAAGCTCCCTGCGGGTAATGTCCTCTACTTCGGATATTGCACGTTCTAAATCATCATTTATAACAACATAATCATATTGTTTTGAGCGTTCAAGTTCAATTTTTGCTTCTTCTAAACGACGTTGAATAGTTGCCTCATCTTCGGTATTTCTACCTCTTAATCGTTTTTCTAATTCTTCTACCCCAACTCCAGGTGGTGCAATAAATATCAAAACTGCCTCTGGCATTTTTTGCTTAACTTGTAAAGCACCTTGAGTTTCAATTTCAAGGATAATATTATATCCTTCTTCAAACTTTTGTTTGATATATTTTTTCTTTGTTCCGTAACAATTTCCTGCAAACTGTGCGTGTTCTAAAAATTTATCTTCAGCAACACTTTTTTCAAATTCTTCACGAGTTAAAAAGAAATAATTTACACCATCAACCTCCCCAGGTCTTGGTGCTCTTGTAGTACAAGAAACAGACAAGATAAAATCTTGCGAATTTCTTGCCATAAATTCTTTTAATACTGTGCCTTTTCCGACACCAGAACATCCTGATATAACAAACAATTTTTTATTCATAGAGATATTATACAATGAAAAAATAAAATTAAGTCAATTAAATTTACCAAGGATAATCTTCACTAATTGTCCATCCATCACGCTGAATAAGTGCACCACACCACATTCCTCGCCCTTGTTTATTACATTGATAACCATATTTTGACGGACCATTTTTTAATTGTTCTCTTGTTCTTGGTACTGCACCATATTCGCCATCATCTGAGTAGGCCATAATAAATCCTTTTTCTGTATTTAAGCAGACAAAAAATGTATCTCGTCCAAACCTGTTTGGTTTTGTATTGTGCCCGTTGAGGTCAATTATCATACACAACGCCTGTGCTTTGCCGATTATCTGAGGGTTGGATCCGATATCTCTTGGAACAAAAAGCTCTACACCCGAAAGCATTGTATATAATGCAGATGTTCCAACTAATATTGCCAAATTTGTTTCGCGTTGTCCATTTGGTCTGTAATACGTGAAGTTAGAGCCATATACTACTTTCTTGGTAACTTTTAAATAAGGAGCTAAATAATTGTCAAATGCCTGAATGCCACTTGACAAAGGTCCATTTTCTTCAAATTGCCAACCTGATAATTCACCGTTTTCTTCTTCTGAAAGCCTTACTGCATTTGATATGGTTGCATAAGTTTTTTTGAGTTGTGTTGCGGTAAATTTCTTTTGATAATTTGTCATAAGAGTCGGAATTGTCATTGCTGCAACTACACCAATGATACCAAGGGTTATTAATACCTCCGCTAACGTAAATCCAACTTGCACTTTGCGTTTTGAGGATATTAAATTTTGTCTTTCCATACAAGCTCCTTATTTCAAAATTCTGCCACCTATAGGTGGTAGTATATATGTTTAAAATATAACACAATAATCCGTATGGAACAAGAGTTTATTGAAAAAGAGTTGTTTTTGCGAAATATTGGGAATAATATCAGAGTAGCAAGAAAAGCCAAGAATCTCTCACAAGAAGAATTGGCATTTAAAATCAATTCAGCTAGAAATTTTATAGGATGTATCGAACGTGGGGAAAAAGCCCCTACAGTTTATGTTCTTTACAAAATTGCTGCTGTATTGAATGTTCCTATTGATAATTTGTTAGTTATATAGTTTTCAATTCTTATTCAAAATTGAATAATTAATTTTTCCTTAATTTTATTAAATTTTTATCAAATTTGTTATATAAGTATAATGTATAAAGAAAAAGGAGAGGATAATTATGATTAGACCATTAGGTGAAAGAATTGTTATTAAAGTTATTGAAGAAACAGAACAAACTTCAGGTGGAATTTTTATTCCTGACAGTGCAAAAGAAAAACCTCAAA
>CAMDYM010000077.1 GCA_945910425.1 uncultured Candidatus Melainabacteria bacterium
GGACGTGATTTAAATTCAGGGTGGAACTGGCATGCTACAAACCAATCAAGGTTTGGAAGTTCAACGACTTCTGCAAGCATCCCATCCGGTGACATACCTGAAAATACCAAACCTGCTTTTTCAATTTGCTCGATATATTCGTTATTAACTTCGTATCTGTGGCGGTGGCGTTCTGAAATTACGTTGCTTCCGTATGCTTTTGTTGCTTTTGAACCTTCTTTTAGATGGCATTCATAAGCGCCTAATCTCATTGTTCCGCCGTACCCTTTAACATTTTTTTGTTCAAGCATCAAATCTATTACAGGATAAGTCGGATTTTCGTCAAATTCTTTTGAATTAGCACCCTTTAACCCAGCAACATTTCTGGCATATTCAATAACCGCACATTGCATGCCCAAACATAATCCCAAAAACGGTAAGTTATTTTCTCTTGCGTAACGAATTACGTTAAGTTTACCTTCGATTCCTCTAACTCCGAAACCTCCAGGCACTACAACAGCCTCAACATCTGATAACAGTTTTTTACAAGCATGATAATCTATACATTCTTCCGAATTTATCCATTTAATATCAATTGCAACAGAATTAGAGTAACCGGCATGTTTTAAGGATTCAACAACCGAAATATATGCATCCGAAAGTTTTGTGTATTTACCTGCAATAGCTACCTTAACTGTGTTTTCAGGGTTTTTAATTTTGTTTACAAGAGCTGTCCAAGAGTCTAAATCGGGTGTTCTTTCTTCCATTCCAAGCATTTTAAGAATAACTGAACACATATTCTGAGCCTCTAAGGCAAGTGGAACTTCATAAATTGTTTTCATATCTCGACATTCAATAACCGCTTCTTTAGGAACTGAACAGAATAGTGCAAGTTTTTCTTTTTCAGTTTTCGGGATAGGTTTTGATGTTCTGCAAACCAGCAATTCAGGCTGAATCCCGTAACTTCTTAAAACATTAACACTGTGTTGGGAAGGTTTTGTTTTTAATTCTCCTGATGTTGGAAGATACGGCAATAAAGTACAATGTACCGAAATCGCGTTGCCGATACCGATTTCTGATTTAAATTGTCGTATAGCTTCAATAAACGGTAAACTCTCAATATCACCTATTGTTCCACCGATTTCAATAATATGAAAATCAGGTTTAAATTGTTTTGTTGCTGCAACAATTTTTGACTTAATTTCGTTTGTAACATGCGGAATAACCTGAACGGTAGCACCTAGGTAATCTCCGCGACGTTCTTTGTTTATAACTTCTTGGTAAATTCTGCCTGAAGTAACGTTGTTTACCTGACCAAAGCTTGTATCTGTGAATCTTTCATAATGTCCTAAGTCTAAATCGGTTTCAGCACCGTCGTCGGTGACGAAAACTTCGCCGTGTTGAAACGGACTCATTGTACCCGGGTCCACGTTAATATACGGGTCAAATTTTTGGATGATTACCGAATAATCTCTTGATCTGAATAAACGCCCTAAAGACGCTGCTATAATCCCTTTTCCAAGAGAACTTACAACCCCGCCTGTTACAAATATATACTTTGTCATAATCCATACTTTCTTTTATTAATTATACTTTTATTTCACCGTACAAATCTTGAGGCTGTTAGTAACAAAATACCCCGTCCGGCGAGGACTAATTAATTTTCGGAACCTTGAAGAATCCGTTTTCTTCATCAGGAGCGTTAGACATAAGCGCTTCTTTTGAAATTTCCTGATTTGGAACATCTTCTCTTACTACGTTTACAAAATCAATAACCTGAGTCATAGGTTTAACGTTTGAAGTATCAACTTCATTCATTTGGTCAACGTATTTTAGAACATCACCAAGTTGTTTTGTATATAAATCCTTTTCTTCTTCCGTCAATTCTAATCTTGCAAGTTTAGCAACGTGTTCAACATCTTTTACGGTAATCATTAAATCTACTCCTTAAAAATATTAACTATATGGTTATGATAGCATAAAAATGTGTCATGAAAAATTTTTATTAAAGAAATTTTAAAATTTAGCCAAAAGTGTGTTGTTATGATATATTATTTAATATATCGGAGTTAATATGACAGAAACAAAGATTTCAGAGTTGGAAAAATTGGAGGAGCTTATAGCCGAATACCGATTAGAATCGGATATGAAGCGTAAGCATATTGTCTATCTTAATCTTATTGAAGAAACGATGAAACTTGTTAAAAAAATCGTTTTATCTTTTTACCCGTTGCCGTTAACTGTTTCAAAAGATGATTTAATTCAGGTAGGGGCAGTCGGTGTTTTAAGAGCTATTGAAACTTATAAACCCGAAGAAAAGGGAAGTTTTAAAACTTACGTAACTAAAGTTATAAAGGGTAAGATTTTCCATTATTTAAGAGATAAAGCAAATATTGTCAAAACTCCGAGAGAAACTCTTGCAAATATGTCAAAAGTAAAAGAGGCAATAGATATTCTGTCTGAAAACAATACAAAGATTCCGACGGTTGAAGAGGTTTCAAGATATGTTAATCTGCCTTGCGATAAAGTCGAAGAGATTATGAATATCGAACTGGTTAAAAATATGGTTTCGCTGGACCAAAACGTATATTCAACAGAAGGCGGAGAAACCCTTTTAGACCGTATTCCGACAGATGAAAGTTCAAGTTTTGAAGATACTTATGCCAATAAAAAGATTATAGAATTTGCGATTTCAAAACTACCGCCGTCAGATAAGACGGCTGTTTGTTTGTATTATATAGAGGGTGAATCCAGAAAAGATATAGCGCGTGTTTTAAATGTATCGGCAACTCAGGTATCAAGAATTTTAAAAAGAGCATTAAACAAGTTATATATAATTATACAAAAAGAATTAAACGAAAAAGAGTTATAAAAAGGAGGAAAAATGGCTTTATCCCTTGTGATTTTAGGTTTTATATTTGTAGTCGGCTTATGTATAGGCAGTTTTTTGAATGTTGTAATATTAAGGACGGTAAGTGAAGAATCAATAGTTTTTCCTGCTTCAAAATGCCCGAAATGTCAAAATTCTTTAAAGTGGTATCATAATATACCTGTATTATCTTATATATTTTTAAGAGGCAAATGTGCGTTTTGTAAAGAACCTATCAGTATTCAGTATCCGATAGTCGAACTTTTAACGGCTATGCTTTTTATAGGTTTATTTATAAAATATTGTAATCCTTTTGATCCGTTATTCGGATTGTCAATGATAAATCCTATAAGTTTAGCTCAAGTTCTTGTTTATTTATTTGTGCTTGTTATAACCTGTTTGTTTATTGCAATTGCGGGAACTGATATTTTAGAAAAGAAAGTTGCGGATGCTCATGTAATTCCTGTTATTGTTCTTGGAATTTTGTATAGTATAGTTTATTCTGTTGTAACTTTTATTGCTTATACAAAGGCAAACGGAATGCCGAAATTTGATTGGACATTTATTTCAACTTGTCCTGTTATTTATTCTTTGGCGGCAGGGATTTTAGGTTTCTTGATTATGGAAGCTTTTTCCAGACTCGGTTTGGTAACAGTCGGTGCAAGAGCTTTCGGCGAAGGTGATTCTTATATCGCAGCAGGTATCGGAGCTGTTTTTGGCGGATTGTTGGCTTCAGTAAATGTGGTTGAAAATTTCTATCCGATATTTCAAACACTTATCGCAACTTTGATTTTAAGCGGAATTATTCAAATTATTATAACGCTTCCTATTTTTATAAAAAAACTTATAGTAAATAAAAATTGGGTAACTCTTGGAGCTGTTAGTGTATTTATCATTTATACAATCGGTTACTTGTGTGCTCAACAGCTAAATTGGCTCATAAATCCTGTTGCATATTGGTCAAGCACTGTTGTTCTTTTAGCTTTGGGTATATTTACTTGTAGAGAACTTCTTTGCGGGTTAAAAGAAAATAAAGCGGCTGACGCGCTTTACCTGCCGTTTGGACCTGCTATGATTGCGGCAGCTTTAATTGTAATGTTTGTGGTTTAAACAGATAAAATTTTTAACGATTCTTTTAAGATTTCCTCGGCACTTGCACTTGAGGAAATTTTTTCTAATGTTTTTAATATAGCTTGAGAAACTTCGTTTTTGTCATAACCAAGTGATAGCATTACAAGCTGGGCATCTTCAATATTTTGAGAAGGGGTAAATGATTTAACTCCTGTGTTTGACGTTGGTGAAGATGAACCTTGATAAGTTGTCAGTTTGTCTTTTAACTCTAAGATAATTTTTTGTGCAAGTTTTGGACCTACACCTTTTGCTCTTGTTAATTCTTTGTAGTTTCCGTCTAAAACAAAACCGACTAAATCCGTTACATCAAACGAGTTTAAAAGAGTTAATGCCATTTTAGCTCCGACTCCCGATACTGATGTTAAAATATTAAAAATATCACGGTCTTCACGTTTTAAAAAACCGCAAAGACTCATTTTATCTTCTCTATGCAGTAAGACAGTGTAAACTTTTAGCTCTTGATTTAATTCAGGTAAGGTAATAAAATCACGTTCCATAATTTCAAATCTATAGCCGATACCGAAGGCTTCAATAGTAATATAATTCCCTTTTATATTCGTTTTATGAGTAAAAACGCCTTTTATATAATCGTACATTTTATAGAACCCCTTTACCTCTATCCTTTTATTAAAGCTTTAAGTTCATCAACTTCTGATTGAATATTTCTGTCTGATTTTAGTTTATCTGTTACAATATCGCAGGAATACATTATTGTAGTGTGCTTTTTGGCAAAATACTCTCCTATTGCTTCGTAACTCATATTTAGAACTTCTCTTGATAAATACACGGCAAGATGTCTGGCATGAGCGATTTTTTGTTGACGTGCAGTACTTTTTAGGTCTTTTACTGTTAAATCAAAGTAGTTTGCCGTAGTTTGGGCAATTTTTTCAATTGTAATATCTTTTTTGCGAACTTCACAATTTAAGGCTTTTTGAGCTAACTCTAAAGTTACGCCCCTACCTGAAAATTCCGCGTAAGCACTAACCTTGTTAAATGCCCCTTTAAGCTCTCTGACATTACTTATAAAATTATCTGCAATGTATTCAAAAACATCATCATCTGCTTCGACTTCAAGTTCTTTTGCGTAAGCTTTTACTATTTCAAAACGGGTTTCAAAATCAGGCGGAACAATATCCACAACAAGTCCCATTTCAAAACGTGTGCGAAGTCTGTTATCAAGAGTCGGAATATCTTTTGGTAGTCTATCTGATGCTATAACAATTTGTTTATTATTTGTATATAAAGCTTCAAAAGTTGAGAAAAAGTCTTCCATAGTTTTCATTTTAGATTCGATAAATTGAATGTCGTCCATAAGCAAAATATCTACATTTTGGAATTTCTGGTGAAATTTTCTCATTAATGCATTATTACAGCCCTGTTTTTTCTTAGCATTCGGATTTTCGTTATATTGAAAACATCTTACCCATTCGTTGAAATACTCTTCCATTCTGATATAACGAACTTTTAAGTTTGGTTTGTTAAAAATAATATAATGTCCGATAGCCTGCATAAGGTGGGTTTTACCTAATCCTGATGAGCCGTATATGAATAACGGATTAAACTTTTTAGACGGGTTATTTGCAACAGAAAATGCAGCGTTATACGCAAATTTTGAGTTATCACCGACTACAAAGTTGTCAAATTTCAGGTTAAGATTGAGGTTAGCTTCAGACTGCATTTGCGCAAGAGAAAGTTTGGTTTCTTCCGATTTTTTTTCTTCTTCGGTTTGTCCTGCAA
>CAMDYM010000078.1 GCA_945910425.1 uncultured Candidatus Melainabacteria bacterium
CCCATGGATTTTAGCATAAATTCTGTGTGGTTTCTTGAAAGATAAGGTTCAGTAAATGTCGTAACCCCGTTATTTACCTGTAAGCCAGCCAGCAGAATACAGGATTTAACTTGTGCTGAGGCGATTTTTGAGCTGTAATCAATCGCATTCAATTCTGTTCCGTGAATCTTTAACGGAGCTTTAAAGTCTTTTGAGTCAATCTTTGCACCCATTAGTTCTAAGGGTTCAATTACCCGTTTCATAGGGCGTTCTGATAAACTTTCATCTCCCGTTAATACCGAATTAAACTTCTGACCGGCTAAAATCCCTGATAAAAGCCGCATTGTTGTGCCTGAATTGCCGCAATCTAAATCGCATGATGGAACAGAAAGTTTCCCGTTTGAATTTATAACTACTTCCGAATCATTTATAAGTTCAATGTCTACTCCGAGCTGTTTAAAGATTTTTATTGTAGAATGCGGGTCTTGTCCGTTTGAAAAGTTTTTAATAACAGATTTTCCGCGAGCAAGTGAAGATAAGATTATTCCTCTATGCGATATGGATTTATCAGAAGGAATTGTTATTTCTCCCTTAAGACCTTTTAATGCTTTTGATACAATTTTTTGCATAATCTGATTTTATCATAAAATCCTCTTTTTATAGCATTATTATTTATAAATGTGTGGTATTATTTTAGTATGTCATACTATGGAAGAAGATATTCTAAATATGATTTTTATGTAGGTTTAGCAGCATTTGTCGTTGTTGCTATGGTTAAGTTTTGGATTTATTATCCTACTCTTTGTACAATTATTGCTTTAGTTATAATTCCGCTGACTATTTTTGGCGGAAATTGGCTTATAGATAGAGATAACAAAAACAGTATAAAAAATGTTAATATCTCTTTGGTTAAAGGTCAAAATACAGTCGGGAATGCTCATTGTACCGTAAAATTTGTACCTGATGACAGGCTTATTGTAATGGAAAATATTGCACGTAATAACCAAAAACAAATGTTTACCCTGTTAAAAAAAGACGGTTATAAGGTTAATAAATTATGGAGTGAAGTTTGCAGATTATTTGACGATTATTCTAATCTTAGAACATTATCACTATTACTTGATGTGCCAAACAGTCAGATAATTACTCTTGAGTCAAAAACAAAACCCGCTGAACCCCAAGTTCATTCTCGTCAAATTAATATTGATAATTCAAATATCGGTCCAAAATTTGTCGAAATGGGAGCAATTGTACCCGATAGATTCGGCAGAGGCGGTGAAACTCCTAATAAAGGCGGACAGGATTTTGTTAACCTTGATAATATTAATAAAGCAAAACCCGTTAATGAAAGGAAACAGCAAGAACCTGAATTTGTTGAGATGAAGGATGCTTTTGCAAAAACTTCTACAAAAATTGATGTAAACAGTGTTGAAGCTTCTGAATTATCAGTGCTTCCGGGGATTAATATCGTTCAGGCAAAAAAACTTGTTGAACATCGAAATGCAAACGGATTATTTAAATCTGTTGAAGAGTTTATTGCAGTTGCAAATGTTAAACCTCACTTTGTATCTAAAATTAAATCAATGATTGTTGCCAATCCTGTTAAGGATAACGGAAACGATGATGATAATTATGAAGGCAGGATTGTTGATTTTTAATGATTGATGTTTTTAAAATTCTTAAAAATACAACAGTAGAAGGTCCCGGGATAAGATTTTGTATTTGGGTTCAGGGGTGTAAAAAACATTGCCCCGGTTGTTTTGCCAAAGAAACATGGGATTTTAACGCGGGACAAAAATATTCGGTAGAAGATTTATTTGAGCAAATTAAATCAGAAAAAAATATAGAAGGTGTAACTTTTTTAGGCGGAGAACCTTTTGAACAGGCAAAAGAATTAGCTGCTCTTGCCGTGCTTATTAAGGGTTACGGTTTATCGGTTTTATGTTTTACGGGGTATACGATTGAAGAGTTACGGGCAAAAAAATCAGCAAATGTTGACTCTTTTTTAGAAAATATTGACCTGCTTATTGATGGTGGATTTGAAAAAGAAAACTTTGACCTCTCGCGCCCTTGGGTCGGTTCTTCTAATCAGCGATATCTATATCTGACAGATACTTACTCGCCTGAAATTATCAAATCTTATAAAAACAAAATTGAAGCAAGAATTTCCCCTGACGGGTGTTTGGAATTCAACGGAATGGGGGATTTTGAGGCTATTCGTGAAAAATTTTGTTTACAACTTGGCAAAAATATTGTAAAATAGTTGCAAAAAGAGGGTTTTAAAACTATGGCAGATAATAAAATTATTACTCAACTATCAATGCTTTTTAGAGCAAGATTTCCATATATTTATATAACAACGTGGGAAGAAGAACGCGCAATTTCTTTAATTAAAAAGATTGCAGCTTCAGAAAAACTTATAAAAGTTCCGCGTGAAGTCTATACATGGACTCAAACTAACGGGTTTATGCTCGGGAATCAAAAACTTGACGGTACAAACAGTCCCGATAAGGCTTTAGAATTTATCAAAGAATGTAATAAAAACGCAGTCTTTGTAATGTGTGATTTCCACGTATATTTCGGTGTAAAAGGTCGTCAGGTTGATTATAATGTTGTAAGACGATTAAGAGATATTATTGCAGAATTAAAAACAAGCAGATATCGTAAAAATGTTATATTTATCGCGTCAGAACTTTTAATCCCCGAATCAATGCAAAAAGAGGTTACAATCCTTGATATGCCTCTACCGACGCTTGATGAGATTAAAGCTAAACTTAATAAAATGATTACTCAAAATAATCAAATAGATACCTCAGAACTTGATGAAGAAGGTAAAGAAAAACTGTGTAAAGCTGCTCAAGGTTTGACCTTACAGGAAGCTGAAAATGCCTTTGCGCTTGCCATGGTTAACGACGGCAAAATTGACGGCAAAGATTTAGGTATAATCTTAAGCGAAAAAATGCAGGTTATTAAAAAAACAGGTATTTTGGAATTTATTAATACCGATATAAAAATATCAGATGTCGGAGGTTTGGAAAACCTTAAAAACTGGCTCAATAAGCGTAACAATTCCTGGTCAGAATCGGCCAAAAAATACTGCCTTCCTGCTCCAAAAGGTGTTTTAATTACAGGTGTTCCGGGTTGTGGTAAGAGTTTAACCGCAAAAGCGATGAGTGCTGCTTGGCAGTTACCTTTGTTAAAGCTTGATTTTGGTAAGATTTTTTCAGGTATTGTCGGAAGTTCCGAGGAAAATATGAGAAAAGCTATTAAAACCGCTGAAGCTGTCGCACCGTCAATTCTTTGGGTTGATGAGATTGAAAAGAGTTTAAGCGGTGTTAATTCATCAGGCGGTGGCGGAGATAGCGGTACTTCTTCAAGAATTTTCGGTACATTTTTGACCTGGATGCAGGAAAAAACAGCCCCTGTTTTTGTTATTGCAACAGCTAACAATATCAGCGGATTACCTGCCGAACTTTTAAGAAAAGGTCGTTTTGATGAGATTTTCTTTGTCGATTTACCGACAGCTCGTGAGCGTAAGGAAATCTTCAAGCTTCACCTTGCAAAAAGACTTAAAGACCAAGAAGTTGCAAGTAAATTAGAAATAAACGACGAATTATTTGAAAAACTTGCATCAATGACAGAAGGTTTTGTCGGTGCGGAAATTGAACAGGTTGTGATTACGGCTCTTTATGAAGCTTTCTTTAATAAAAGACCGCTGGAATTTTCTGATTTGGAAAATACCATAAAAAATGTTGTACCGTTATCAGTTACTCAAAAAGAACAAATTCTTGCGCTTCGCCAGTGGGCTAACATTAGAGCTGTAGCTGCAACAAGAAAAGATGATATGGCTCAATATTCTTCTGATGTAGGTGAAGGTGAAGAAGCTGATGTAAATTCTTCTCGCGGTGGACGAGCTTTGGATGTATAGGAGGGTAAATATTTATGTCTATAACTTTAATGGCTTACCCTATGGCGTTTCTTGTTGCTCCCGAAAATGTGAAAGATGACGGGCTTCAAAGAGCTTCCGATAAAAATTCTTCAATAAATAAAGCTTCAACTGCCAAAAATCTTTTTTCTATCAGGGTTTTGACAAATATCACGTCTGATGAATTAAGCAGAATTATGAGTCAGATTGACTGTCAGCAAATTCGTTCATGTGTTTTTCAATTGCCTTCGGGGTTAAAAGTTGAATGGATATTGAACGGTAAATATGCTGTTGCAGAAGTCTATGGAATTTCTAACCCTGAAAAGTTACAATCTGCGGCAGAAGAGTTTTTTCAAAAGGCTGATGAGATAGCTCAGAGAAATGTTCGTCTTATTGAATCTTCAGAATACTTTTATTACAACTATGAAACATCTTATACCAGTATGAAAGACGTTTATGATAATTTGAAATCTAACGGTGCTGAGCGGATTTTTTCAACTTCAAACAATGAAGTTGTGGCTCATGTTGACGGGCAGGATGTAAAGTATTACAAACGCGAAGACGAACAGACTTTTATCTTAGAAGTGGAACAGGTTGTTCGTATCCTTAATATCGGGATGTCAGGCGGGTATGAAGGGCGAAATGTTTCTTACGGACTTCAAAACTTAAAAATTCAAACAAATATAAAGCCTGAAGAATTAAAACAGCTTTTATATGAAGCAAATTATTTGTATTACGAAGCAGGACACCAAACCCCTTTGAAAAACAGTGATGCTACTTTAAACTGGAGTTTGAAGGACGGTTATTATACGGCAGAGTTTTCAGGAAGCAATAACGCTGCGATTACAAAAGAAGCCGAGATTATTTTTAGAAAGTTAAATCGTGCGGCAGGCAGGGATTTGCGCTATATAAACGATATTTCAACCGCGGTTTATACTTATTCAACGAATTATACCGATAAAGGAATGCTTTTAAATACACTTGTAGAGCACGGCGCAGAAGAAATTGCCGAAAATGGAGATGAAGTTTCCTGTAAACTTTTCGGTATGGAGATGATTTATTACAAAAAAGACGGTTCGGCCGGTTATATTCTTGATATTACGCAGGTATCCGATAAGGCGGGCTGTGAAGATGTTATAAACGATTTGAATGAGGAATACGGACTTAATATTCAGGAAATGACGTATAACAAGATTAAGGAGCGATTGGATAGTGAAAATATGCGACTTGAATCCGAAGTCGTAATGGACGATAATTCTATAATTTTGACAATAGAGGTTTGATAATATATGGGTAAAATGAAAATAAGATTGTTTCCTGACGGAAGTATCCAAATGGAAACAGAGGGTATCAAAGGTAAAAAATGTGCTGATTATGCTAAAGTTCTGGAAAAACTTGCTGATGCTAAAGTGTATTCACTTGAAAAGACCGAAGAGTATTATCAAACAGAATTACTCCTTGACGAAATACAACATTTAAAGGATAATCAGGGGTAAAGGGGTAAAAAATATTATCTTTTTTTAATAAACTTCAAAGAGGGGTGTCCGAGAGGTTTAAGGTGCAATCTTGGAAAGGTTGTGTGGGGGTAACTCCACCGTGGGTTCGAATCCCATCCCCTCTGAATAAAGGACAGACTGACTTTTGTTAGTCTGTCTTTTATTGTGGGATGAGTATTATAACTAGACACTTAAAATTAAATGTCTGACAAATTAAAAATTTCTATGATTTTTGTAATTTAACGACCGGTTTTATTTGTACGGATACTTTGATTATTTTGGACAGCC
>CAMDYM010000079.1 GCA_945910425.1 uncultured Candidatus Melainabacteria bacterium
CGATACAAATGGAGCAAATTCTCCTAATCAATGGGGAAAAGATACTTTTCAATTTACATATTATTCTGGTTTAGGACTTATTCCTTTTGGAGCTCCGGGCTCGAATTTTCCATATACAACCGATTGTCTTGAGAAAACCTCTTCTGGCTACGGCTGTGCGTATTATGTTTTAACACAACAAAATATGAATTATTTGCACACAAAAAAATAAAATACTATAATTTGAATATGGACAAATATGATATTGTTATTATTGGCGGAGGAACAGCTGGTTGTGCTTCAGCTTATACTGCGGGCAAATTAGGTTTAAAAACGCTTTTACTTGAAAAAAGTCAAGTCTTAGGCGGAACAATGACATCAGGACTTGTAGTTCCCGTGATGAAAAGTGGTGACAATCAAATTAATACTGACTTTTACAACGCATTAGTTTCCGAGCTTGCCAAAATAGGCGGGCAAGTCACTTACCAAGGCAATTCAGGTTGGTTTAACCCAGAACTGATGAAAATTGTACTTGATAATATGATGAAGACAGTTAACGTAGAAGTTTTATTTAACACTGAGGTTACAGACGCAATATTAAGCGAAACGTTATCATCACATATCGAACAGATATATACTAATAACACAATAACCGCAGAGAAAGAAAAGTTATCGGTACCTATCGGCGCGAAATACTTTGTAGATGCGACAGGAAATTGTGATTTTTCTAAAAAAATTAATTGCGAATTTTTGGAAAATAATTCAGAATTTCAGCCAATGAGCTTAAGATTTTTAATGAGTGGTATAGATCTTAAACGCTTCGGAAATTGGCTTTTAGAAATAGATTCAGACAGAAATGTTACATCTGTAGAAGAAATTGACGGAATAACACATTTATCTACGGCATATACTTGGGATAGTGGTAAAAATTGGGCTTTAGCGCCTTATTTTGACAATGCGGTAGCAATTGGTGAGCTAAAAGATACTGATAGAAACTATTTTCAGGTGTTTAGTATAGCGGGAATGCCTGATTCTTTAGCTTTTAATTGTCCTCGAATAGTTGAAAACCTTAATCCTAATAGTACTGAGGATGTTTCAAAAGCCTTAATTCAAGCCAGAGAAGCTATTTTACGGCTTTCACTTTTTTGTAAAAAATACTTTCCGGGATTTGAAAATGCTTATATATCAAATATTGCAGATTCAATAGGTATAAGGGTTTCAAATAGACTTAGGGGGAAATATATTTATACAATTAACGATTTAAAAAGCGGTAAGAAATTTGATAATCCTGCACTTATTTCAAATTACCCAATAGATGTACATAGCAAGTCAAAAAACGCATCAACTTGTGAAAAAACAGGTGAATATCAGCTTCCTATAGAAAGCCTTATGTCTAAAGATTATGACAATCTTTTTGTTGTCGGAAGGTGCTTATCTGCTGATTACATGTCACAGGGGGCTTTAAGAGTTCAATCAAGCTGTTTTTCTATGGGTGAAGCTGTCGCTAAATATATTAAACAGCAACTTTCTTAATTTTGAATTTTACTTTGGAGCATTAGCATTGCATTAATCAAAGGATCAATTGTAGGTGAATACGGTGGAGAATATGTTAAATCATTTTTACTATACTCTTCAACTGTCATATGTGCTAAAAGAGCTGATGTTAGTGAATTAATACGTTTATCCGCACCAACTGAACCGATTGCTTGTGCTCCAAGCAGTAATCCTGTTATTTTATCTGCAACAACTTTTAATACAATTTCACCGACTTCAGGCATATAGCCGACTTTATCATGTTTTTCCAACATAACAGATACCGGATTAAAACCGATATTGGAGGCTTCTTTTTCTGTTAATCCCGTCATTGACATTGTTGTATTAAGACATCTTGTAACAGCTGAACCTAAAACGCCATCAAATTGTTCTACTCCGCCTGAAGCATTAATTGCAGCACATCGACCTTCTTTATTTGCCGTTGAACCTAATGGAATCCATACACTGCGACCGCTTACCAAATGCCGTTCCTCACAGCAATCTCCGCAGGCATATATATCAGGAACAGATGTCTGCATTAGCTTATTTACCTTTATTGCTCCGGTAATACCTATCTCTAATCCGGCATCGCGTGCTATATCGACATTAGGTTTTACGCCTGTACAAATTACGACCATATCGGTTTCTATTTCTTTACCGGAAAGTGTTTTAACCGTATGCACAGAGCCTTCTCCGATAAATTCTGAAACTATTTCACTTGTTAGAAATTCAAAATTACCCTTATTCTCTTCCTCTATCCTTTTTTTTATTAAATCAGAAATTTCGTCATCAAACATAGACATGATTCTTTCATTTTTTTCAACAACAGTGACCTTCAAGCCGTTTTTAACAAAAGCTTCCAATAATTCCATGCCGATATAACCACTCCCGATTATTGTAACGTGATTTGAGTTAAACATTTTTTCTCTGATATTTATACCGTCCTCGATTTTTCGTACGGTAAAAACATTATTCTTACACTTTATGCCGCTAATATTTGGGACTAACGGACTTGCTCCTGTTGCTATAATAAGTTTGTCATAAGGCACAAGATACGCATTATTCTCATCTTTTACCAGAACCTGTTTATGTTTTGTAAGAATTTTATCTACTCGCGATTTTAAATATACATCAATACCAAGCTTATTAAATTCTTCAACCGAACGTACCAAAAGTGCAGTGTAATCCTTAAAATTACCCTCGATATAATACGGAAGCCCGCAAGATGAATACGATACATGCGTATCATCCGTGTATATTGAAACTTTTGAATCAGGTAGTAAACGTTTTATTTTAGATGCAGCCTTAGCTCCTGCTGCAACTCCGCCAATAACAACTATATTCATAATAAATTTAATCTAATATAATTATTGGCAAAATTCATTATACAATTGTCTAATTACAGCTATATGTATTTAAAATAACTGTTTTCATAAAATCGCAATATAAATCTTTGTCTTCTTCAATATCCTCAGCTTTTTTGATAAGATTCTTAATCTCTACTATAACTTGCTGTCTTAAAATATCCTCATACATTGTAATACACACTCCGTTAAATCTATTTACAAATATAGATACGGTAAAATAATTTCAAAACTTTAAAAATTTTAATGTTATTGTTACAAAATTTAAATTTAATCTTCAGTATAAACTAGCTTTTTTCTAAGCGACCATTGAATTAAAGTCAATACAAGTATTATTACAAATAACACATAAGCAATCGCACAGGATTGACCTACATTAAAATATTCAAATGCGTTTTTATATATCGCATAAACCAGTACATTTGTTGAATCAAAAGGACCGCCTTGCGTCATTAAGTATATTAAATCAAATACCTGAAAAGAACTTATTGCCGTTACTATTACAACAAAAAATATCGTCGGAGAAAGTACGGGAATCGTTACATTTTTAAATATTTGCCAAGAGTTTGCACCGTCTATTTTTGCGGCTTCAAACAGACTTTGAGAAACCGCAGAAAGTGACGATAAAAAGATTATCATATTATACCCGATAAGTTTCCATACTGATACGATAATAAGTGCAGGCATCGCAAATTTACTGTCATAAAGCCAGTTGATATTAATATGTAAAAGCTGATTTAACAGTCCGATATTCGGGTCAAATATCCACGCCCAAACAATCCCGATTACAACCATTGGAGTTATAAACGGCAAGAAATACGCTGTTTTATAAAACTCCGAACCGCGAATTTTAGTATTAAGAATTGAAGCCAAAACCAGTGGTATAATTACACCCAAAACAGATGTTGAAATCGCAAAAACTATGGTATTTAATAATATTTTATAAAAAAGTGCGTCTTTAAACAAAATTTTATAATTATTTAATCCTGCAAATTCAATAGGATTAAGCAAATCCCATTTCGCAAAGCTTAACCCGAACGAACAAATTACGGGAATAATTATAAAAATAAGAGTACCCAATATTGCAGGCAAAATAAAAACCAAAGCCGCCCCATGCTCATTATTTAATATTTTTTCCATAGAAATTTTCATGATATGATTTTATTATAATAAAAAGGTTAGGAGATGTGAATTATGCAAAAATATGAACACGCGTTCGGGAAAAATGATATTAGAGGGATTTATAACGACGATATTACTGAAGAATTGTTTTATAACATTGCAGAAGGATATGTTAAATGGATTACAGAGCATAACGGCAAGGAAACAAAAGATTTAAAGATAAGTGTTTGTATGGATGCAAGGCTTCATTCTCCGTCTTTGAAAATGGCATTAATTAACGGTTTAAATGATAATAATGTCGGGCATATTGAAGATTTGGGACTGGCTCCGACTCCTATCGGATATTACTCCGAAGTTGCTCATAATCTTGACGGGGCTATGATTATCACAGCAAGCCACAACCCTAAAGAATACAACGGGCTTAAAATGACATACAACAGGCAAACACTTAATGAAGTCCAAATTAAAGAAGTTAAAGAATTAACCTTTGAAAATTGGAAAAATTTGCCTGAAACACTTCAAGATTACAATTTTTCAACAGAAATTTTACCTGAGTATATTCAAGAGATGAAAGATACATTTGGCAAAATTGGCAAAGGAATAAAAGTTGTTGTAGATAGCGCTAACGCTACAGGCGGAATTGTCGGTCCTAAATTATACAGAGAACTTGGCGCAGAAGTAATTGAGCTATTCTCAGAACCTGACGGGAATTTCCCGAACCACCACCCGAACCCGAGCGTGTTATCAACCCTTGAAACTCTTTCTAAAACAGTTATTGAAAATAGCGCAGATTTTGGGATTGCATATGACGGTGACAGCGACAGAATAGGGATTGTCGATTCAACGGGAAAACCTTTAACAGGTGATAAGCTTCTTTTAATCTACGCAATGGATATTATTGACCAAAAACCGACTGTTGTATCTGAGGTTAAGTGTTCTCAAGTGTTATTTGACACAATTAACCAAAACGGCGGAAATGCTGTTATGTGTAAAACAGGTCACGGTTATATAAAAGATAAAATGAAAGAAACAAACGCAATTCTGGGCGGCGAGATGAGCGGTCATACATTCTTCAAAGACAGATACTACGGATTTGATGATGCAATTTACGCCGGATGTAGAATGCTTGAAATCGTTTCAAAACACAAAAGGCAAAATCCTCAATTCAAACTTGAACAAATGCTTGAACCGTTTAATAAAGTGTTCACAAGTGATGAAGTTCGTTTTCCATGTCCTAACCACTTAAAAAAAGAAGTTCTTGAAGCAATGAAACAGAAAGTTCAAAATAATCCGCAGATGTTTGGAACTGAAATAAAAGAGATTGTTACACTAGACGGTATGAGAATCGTTTTTAAGGGCGGTTTTGCATTAATTAGGCAAAGTAATACCGAACCCGTATTTACTCTTCGTTTTGAGGCAAATAACGAGGCTGAGTGTAATCAATTTAAAAACGCTATGGTCGGATTTTTGGAAGATTACTTAAAGGC
>CAMDYM010000080.1 GCA_945910425.1 uncultured Candidatus Melainabacteria bacterium
TTATTTAAATTGTTTATAAATCAAGTAAGATAATATTGAAGGTGGTTTATGAACATAAAAGTTTTACTGGGTAAGAGGATAAAAGAAATAAGGCTTAAAAACGGTTATACTCAGGAAAAACTTGCTGAATTGGCAGGGATAGAGATTCCGAGTTTGAGTAATATTGAAAACGGTAAAAATTACCCAAGTCATGAAACTTTGGAAAAAATATCATCAGCGCTTAGTGTAAGACCTTTTGAATTGTATTTGTTTGAATATTATAAGAATAAAAATGAGATTATTGAGGAAATGACCCGTAAAATGCAGGAAGATGATACGCTTACTCAGAAAATGTATCAGTACTTTTTGTGTGTTAAATCAGCTAAATAAATTTAAAAATCTTTATATCAGATTGCAAAATGTATTCTTGTTGTGTACAATTAACTCAAACAAGGGAGTTTTTTATGCCAGAAGTACAGAAACGAATTTTGATAGTTGATGATGATGATGAGATCAGAGAACTTTTAGAGTTTGATATAAGAAGCAGCGGATATTTTGTCGATACCGCAAAAGACGGACTTGAGGGGTTAAATAAAGCATTAAATAATACTTATGACTTGGTATTGTTAGATGTTATGATGCCTAAAATGAATGGTTTTGATGTCTGTAAAAATATTCGTCAGGCAAAGTTAGCTGTTCCTGTCTTGATGTTGACGGCAAAAGGTACTATTGAAGATAAAACAAGCGGATTTGACTGTGGTGCAGATGATTATCTTGTAAAACCGTTTGATATTCAGGAAGTTTTATTAAGAATAAGGGTTTTATTGCGCAGAAATTTTGTGAGTGTGGAAAATGAATCACCTTTATCTAACGAAGTTTTACGATGCGGAGATATTGAGATATTTCCTGAGTCATTAGAGGCTGTTATCGTAAATCGGAAGGTTAAATTGACACCGACCGAGTTTGAAATTTTATATTGTTTGATGCAACATTTTAACAACCCTGTTACTTTGGCAACACTTTTGGATGAAGTTTGGGGATATGACAGCAATGAAGATGTAAGAATGCTTAGAGTTCATGTCGGCGGGTTAAGAAATAAGATTG
This sequence comes from uncultured Candidatus Melainabacteria bacterium, assembly GCA_945910425.1. GTDB lineage: Bacteria > Cyanobacteriota > Vampirovibrionia > Gastranaerophilales > Gastranaerophilaceae > Zag111. The sequence continues at coordinate 1,084 of CAMDYM010000080.1, forward strand.
AACTTAACGCTAAAACTCCTGTTTATTTACATACGGTGACAAATGTAGGGTATAAGTTAACGCCGTTTTCTAAAGAGTAGTTTATGAAAAAATACAGTTACGGGTTAAAAAAGTTAAAAATTATTGAACAAATTGCGATAGTATTTTTTATTGCGGTTGTATTTCCGATGTCAATAAGCGGGTTTATTATTAATAATATTAACCAGCAATCCGTAAGACACCAGCTTAGAGAATCCGCAATACTTGTTGCAAGTATGGTATCAGATGAAATTGATTTTATTGTGAAGACTAATGAGTCAACTTTGGGGCAAATTGCAGATACTTTGGAATATTTACCAACCAAAGCTTCTAAACAAAAATTTATCAAAGATTTTTCGCGCCGCTATCCGAATTGTGAAGATATTATCTTAGCAAAAGATGTAAAAGAACTTGAAAATGTTACCCAAAAGTTTAATCTTGATAACAAACCTGTTATGTCTACTCAAATGCGTGACGGGTCGTTTTTGGTTGTAATTTTCGGGGTTGATAATTGGGATTCCCAGCTGTTTAAGTCGTTGGAAAATGATAACAGACAGATTTATATTATGGATAAAAATAACCGCCTTTTATCTTCACACAATTTTACACCTGATGTTTTTGCAGAAACTATAAAGATATTACCTGATGATAAAATTGAAGATGCGCCGGTTTTATTCGGGGATGAAAAAAACAGACCGATTGTGTATCTTCACCGCCAAAATCCTGATATAACAATTGTTGTTAATACGACAGAAAATATGGCAAAAAAAGCAATTCTGGACAATAGGGTTAAAATTATCCTTGCGGTATTATCAACAATTCTTTCTATGATGGTTTTAATCGGGTTTTATATTTATTATTTGTATATTAATATAAGACAGTTATTTAAAGCCGTAATAGCACTGTCAAAGGGTAATTATCAACGTCAGATAAGACTTTTGACAACGAGTTTTACCCCGTATGAAATCGTTTTCCTTGCAAATGAGTTTAACAATATGGCGTCAGAAATTCATAAATCATACTTGCAGTTAAAACGTAATAATATAGAACTTAAAAAATTAAACGAGTTTCGCTCAAACCTTCTTGATACGGTAAGCCACGAGTTAAGAACCCCTTTAACAAGTATTCAGGGCTATACTTCAAGGCTGATGAGGCAGGATATTGTAATTGATGAGGAAACAAAACAAAAATCTTTAAGAATAATAAAAGAACAATCAGAACGCTTGAAACGTTTGATTGAAGATTTATTGACGATTCCTGATATTGAGGGAATGCGTTTGAGAACGGTTAATACCAATGTTTGGCTAAATGATGTATTAGAGCAGTCAAAGTTATTGCTGCGCAAAAACGACGGTCATGACATTATAATAAATTTGAGTGATGATTTCCCGCAAGTTTATGCGGATAAAGGCAGATTGGAACAGGTTTTTGTTAACTTGTTTGAAAATGCCGTAAAATATTCTTACCCTGACACACCTATTATCGTAGATACGGCGGTGCAGGGAGATATTGCCGTGATTCGTGTAAAAAATTCTTGTGATAAAATCCCTGAAAAGAAATTAAAAACTTTGTTTGAAAAATTTGTAAGACTTGATGATAATATGACAAGAACCACCCGTGGTTCGGGGTTGGGGTTGTTTATCGTAAAAGGTCTTGTTGAAGCAATGGAAGGTTCAATTACACTGTCGTCAACCGATGAAGGTTTTTGCGCCGAGGTTAGGATAAAGCTTGCAGGAGAAGATGAGTAGTTATGGATTTTATGAAACTTGCGCTTGATGTTGCAAAAAACTCGGGCGGAGATATTCCTGTAGGAGCGGTTGTTGTAAAAGACGGTAAGGTTATCGCGTCAGCTTGTAATACTCGGGAAAAGGATAACGATGTAACTTCTCACGCTGAAATCCTTGCAATCAGACAGGCTGAGCGGGTTTTCGGTAATTGGCGGCTTGACGGGTGTGAAATTTATGTAACCTTAGAACCTTGTCCGATGTGCGGTTGGGCGATTTTGCAATCAAGAATAAGAAATTTGTATTTCGGAAGTTATGATACGAATTACGGAGCGTTCACATCAAAAATCGACTTGCGTAAAATCCATAACGGTGCAAAACTCAACGTCTACGGCGGAATAATGGAAGAAGAGTGCGACAAATTATTAGAAGCCTTTTTTGAGAAAATTAGGAAATCTTAAAATCTTGAATATTTACCCCTCCTCGTCGACCCATTTTTTTGCGTCAAAACGAAGGTCTGTCAGGCGCATATTTAAAGATTCCACGTAGGGTTTAAATTTTACCAGTAACTGTGTTTTTCTAAGCATCAATTCTTGCGCTACAGTTGGTGTTTTGCAGGCAATGACCATTATTGAACCTTTTATCATTGAGTAAGGTTTTGAGTTTTTTGCAAATTTTTCTCCCGCAACTTTTGCCCAAAATTTACACAAATTCGCACGTGTAATAGCTTTTCTTACCGCTGCGTGTTTCATCAAATCGGCGATAATATCTTCTATGTTTTGGAATTTTGTGTATAAAATTTTTTTCATAAGTTTTTTATCAAAAGTTTTTGTGCTAAAATTTAGCAATGGTCAATAAACAAATTGATAGTAACATAAAGGATTCTAAAAATATATTACTTGTATCGCATATAAATCCTGATGGTGACACTTTGGGTTCAATGTGTGCGATGTATTCGGCGATTAAGGATAATTATAAAAAAAAATGTGATATGGTGTGTGTTTCAGATATTCCTGTTACTTATAATTTTATTCCGTATATTGACAAAGTTAAAAATATCTCTGAATTTGACCTTTCACGCGAATACGATTTGGTTATAACTCTTGATGTTGCCGCAATCGATAGGTGTACGGAAGCTCAAATTCTTTTTGAAAAAGCCAAAAATACGATAAATATTGATCATCATCAAACAAATCCTTTGTATGCTGATGTAAATCTTGTAAAAGCTGGAGCTTCAGCAACGGCAGAAGTTCTGGTTGATTTGTTTGAGGAAATGGGGCTGAAGGTATCTTTAAACACTGCAATATGTTTGTATGTCGGGATTTTGACAGATACCGGCAGTTTTAAATTTTCTAATACAAAACCTAATACTATGCTTTGCGCCTCAAAACTTCTTGGTCTTGGTGTAAAACCCGATGAGATGTATCAAAAATGTTACGAATCACAATCTAAAGATATGGTTTTATTCCAAAGTTATTGCGTTGATAAGGCAAAGTTTTGTAATGATGATAAAATCGCTTATACGATTGTTTATAAAAAGGATTTGGAAAAGTTTAATAATAAAGGTGAAGATTTTACCGACGGATTAACCGAAAAACTTCGCGCGATTGTTACAACGGAAATTGCTTTTGTCGTAAAAGAAGTCAGTGCAGGCGTTTCGAAGGTGTCAATGCGCAGTAAGGAAAAAGATATCGCGCAAGTGTGTTCCTCTTTTGGTGGCGGCGGGCACAAACTTGCAGCAGGAGCTTTAATAAAGGCTAATCCTGAAAAAGCGGTTAAAATGATATTAAGTGAAATTAAGAATAAAAATTTATGTTAAAAAAACTCTTAAAAAATAAATGTATACGCAGTTTGGTGCATCTTGTAAAATCGATTATTAAAAACGATTTTTATGGAATGGCTGCTGAGATGGGGTTTATGCTTGTTGTTGGAATTTTCCCGTTTATGTTATTTTTAATGACGATTTTTGGCTGGCTTGGCAACAGGTCTTATCTTGACTCGATTTTAAGAGTTTTATCAAATATTATGCCGATGCAGGCAATGAATCTTTTAAAATCCGTGCTTGAAGAAACAATGATTTTTAACCACGGCAGACTTCTTGCAATTATTGGTATAATAACAACCATTGTACTTTCGACAAACGGTGTTGCGGTGATTTTGAAAGGTTTGAACCGAGCTTATAAGGTTGAAGAAACAAGGAGTTTTGTTTATACAAGGATTTTATCGTTTTTAATGGTTTTTGTTAATTTTCTCGTTTTATTTTTGACAATTAACATAATAATTTTCGGTAAAGTTATTATAATGTTTCTTGTTGCGCATTTTAATATGTCAAAAGGTTTGGCGTTAACGATTTTGACTTTGCGTTGGCCTGTTTCGTTTTTGGCGTTATATTTAATGGCGTTTTTAATGTATTATATATTGCCTGATTTAAG
>CAMDYM010000081.1 GCA_945910425.1 uncultured Candidatus Melainabacteria bacterium
TATTCACTCGGTCAAGCAGACATGGTTCGTCGTATGATGGGTAAGAAAAAAGTCGACGAAATGGAAAAACAAAAAGGTAAGTTCATTGAAGCTTCCGCAAAACACGGAATGACATCAGAAGCTGCTACCGCATTATTTAACCAAATCCTTAGTTTCGCATCATACTGTTTCAACAGGTCGCACTCGGCAGCATACGCATTTGTTGCTTACCAAACTGCCTACCTGAAATGCCACTACCCTGTTGAATACCTGTCAGCATTATTATCAAGTGTTGCAGGAGATTCTGAGAAAACACAATTATATATAGAAGAAGCACTTAAAAAAGGTATAAAAGTTCTTCCGCCTGATATTAACCATTCTCTTGCAACTTTCACCCCTGACGGAGATAACATCAGATTTGGACTGGCTTCAATCAAACAAGTCGGGGAAGGCGTGATTGAAGATATTATCAAAGAACGCGAAGAAAACGGTGAATTTAAATCAATATACGATTACATTAAGCGTGTTGATGTTAAATGTACAAATAAAAGAACATTAGAAGGACTTATCAAAGCAGGCGCTTTTGCAGGGATAGAAAAAAGCCGTAAGCAACTTATGGAAAACCTTGAATATATCACAGCAACTGCGTCAAAAGAAGCTAAAGCCAAAGAATCAGGTCAAGGAAACTTATTTGATATGTTAGGTGATACCGCTGCAATCGACAGTGCCAAATTTACGCTTTCAGGCTCAGATGAAGAATACGATGCAAGACAAATTCAACTGTTTGAAAAAGAGTTCTTAGGTTTCTACGTAACAAGCCACCCGCTATCAACAATTCGTGATAAATTACCATTTTTAATGACACATAAAATTTCACAAATTCATGAGGTTCCAAACGATAAAGTCGTTACAATCTGCGGGCTTGTAACAGGAACAAAACAAATTCCGACCAAAAACGACCCGACAAAATATGTCAGATTTGTTACGATTGAAGATTTGACAGGTAAAATCGATACTCTCGCGTTTAACTCTAAAATCGCAGAGTATAACGACTTTCTGCAAAACGAACAGAGAATAATCGTATCAGGAAAAGTAAGCCGCAGAGGTGAAGACGATCCGCCGATTATATTAATTGATACGGTTAAGCCTGTGGATAACTCTAATATTTTTACTATCGAAATTAAAGAAGATATGAAATATGAAGAATTATTCTTGCTAAAACAAATGCTCTGCCAATACGCAGGTTCAGACCCTGTAATGCTGAAACTGCCTGATTTAACAGGGGAAGTTAAGATTTTAGCCTCATCAATTTTCTGGGTAAATTCATCAAATGACCTGGTTAATTCGCTTCATAAAGGCTTTGGCAACAAAGTCGGTGTTTCAATAAAATCAATGGATACAGATTTAAAAGACGGTGAATAATCACCGTCTTTTTCTAATCAAGGTTAACGTTTTTTGTTAAAAATCCTGAAACATCCAGAATTTTAAGTCCTTGAGCCTCCGCATTTTCCAATACTTCCGGCAAAACCTTCATATTTTCAGAAATACGAGATGTATCACCCCGCCTGATATCATCTAAATCTATATTTACATCAACTTTTGGGGCAACATTGTCAGTAATATCTAATGCTTGTTTTAACAATTTTAAATTTTCAGGTTTAGAATCGGCACTGCATAAATGACTCAATTGATTAAAGAAAGTTTGTTCTTTAGATGTTTGTCCCAAATCCATTGAAGGCATACCTTTCAGAATTGAATGAGCAAGGACTTTTACTAACGGTTCTGTAGCTTCAGCTTGTTTTTCTGTACCGAAAATCGGAAAATGATCAACAAATCTAGACAAAAAGAATCTTGCATTAGTATCATCAGAATGTGATACAACAGTTTCAGCCAAATTAACAGCTTTTGAATTAGCTTTACTTAACCCCGGTAATAAATTTAAAACATATCCCATTAAAGAAGTTTCTTTACCTGTTTTCTGTGTTTTACCGATAGTATTAAAATCCACAGTTGGGAAAATATCATAATTTATCAATGCAGATGTATTTGATAAATCCACGACATCATGAGCCAAACTTAAATGGCGTTGAGGCATATTGCCCGCAATTTTTAAAAATTCAGGAATCTCTTTTGCCTTCAATTCAGCAACCTTGACAGCGTGAGCTACATGAGCTATTCGCAATAATTCCTCATATTCTTGTCGTTGAGCACCTGATAAAGTACCTCCGTTAGAAACAATGCGTTTGACATATTCAGCATTTTTATGCTGTAATTCTAATGCCACATCAACAATATCTTGAAAATTAGCTTCAGCACGTTTATCAAGACTGTAACCGCCTTCTTCTGAAAGTTTCAAAAGAGTTTTACGACCGTTTTTTGCTTTAAGAACTTCCCTTTCTCCAAGTAGTTTCAATGATTTAATAATTTCGTCAGGTGAATTTGTACGAGGAGCATGGTAGGTTGCCCCCATTTCCATGAAGCCGCTTTGCCCGCTTGTAAATCTGTTTGGTAAGATTTTTGACTTGCTAACTTGAGATTGAACATCAGGAACCGATGAGGTAAGTTTTGAAGTTATTTTTGATATAAATGACATGGTGTAAATCCTTTCGTTATTTTGTAGTGTCATTTATATAATAACCAAACAAATAATAATTTGCTATTTAAAAAGCCCTGTATAATTACAGAGCTTTTCTTTGGAATATGATGAGATTATGAGTTACTATGCGATATATCGTTGAACCCTGCTATTGTAGACATTTCTTATTTTACCGGACCATTCGCCGCCTTCACAGTAGTGTCTGCCAATTTGGTCTAAGTTATTAAAATCAACTGATGCGACATCTGAAAATCTTGTATATCTCGCCAGATTACTAATTGCGGCTTCCAAGCCTTTTTCAGGCGTTGAGAAGTATCCGAAACCTTTTTCACTAACTCCTGCATCGCCTGCTTTTCTATATCCCATAAAGTTGTTATGACGAGCTAAATTACTTGTTCCCCAGCCGGATTCAAGACCGATAATTGATGCTACTAAAGCCGGATCAAGACCGTATTTGTGGCATAATTGATTAACGACATCTTCTTTTCCTGCTAAAGCACCCTTGAATAATCCCGGTTTCAAATCTCCGCCTTGTGCTGCTGCGTATTTTTTTGTTGTTTCTATAGCTTTTTTCTCAGCTATTTTTGTATCAATCTCTTTTACTGCATCCTGAGCTTTTTGAACTTCGGCTTTTGCTGACTCAAGTTCTTTAGCTTTAACAGTTTCATAATTTTCTTTAGATTTGTTAAATGCTTCAAGTTTGGCTTTTGTAATCTCGTTACAATGTTTTTTTACTTGTTCGTCTAAGTTTTGTTTTTCTTCTTCTAAATCTTGTTTTTCTTTTTCAAGTTCAGCTTTTTCTTTATTTAATTCTTCAAGTTCTTTCTTTAAGTTTTCAACCTGTTCGGTTTGTTTTGAAATTTCTTCTTTTTTAGCTGAAATAGCTGATTCTAACTCTGATTTTTTAGCAGTAATTTGAGCATCTTTTTCCTTATCTTCTTCTTTACCTGACAGCGCAGGAAGAGCTGATAATGTAGCTTCCAATGTTTCTAATTCGCCTGTTAGTGATGTCAAACTGCTTTCAGCTGTTGTAATTTCGTTTTCTTTATCTGTAATAGCTTTTGCATTTTTATTGATATTTTCTTCATTTTTAGCAATATTTTCATTGTTTTTAATAACCTGCGGCGCAAACTGTTTTGCCCCTTCATCTTCGGTTAATGCTTTTTCGTATTCCTTTTGAGCTTTATTCATTTCATCTTTAGCTGCTTTTACATTAGCATTTTCACCGTTATAAACCGCATTTAATGCATTTTGTTTTTCTTTTAAAGTATTTTCGCGAGTAGCCTTTTCAGCTTGCAATTCTTCTAATGTAGAGCCATCAACTGAAGCAAATTCTTCTGCTGTAGTATTGTAATTATCGTAATTACCTGAAGGTGCAGGTGAGTAATCCGCAGGTGCAGCTCCGCCGACAGAATCAGCATAACCGGCATCTGCTGCACTTCCTGCAGCTGCATAATCATCAGCTGTAGCAGCTTCTTCTCCGATTTGCTCGGAATCAGCTAATTCTTTAGCCAATAATGCATCTAAATCAACATTGTTTTCTTTCAAAACAGCTTCAAAATCTTCTAATGATAAATCTTCTGCATTACCGTCTTTGGCTACTAAATCTTTTACCATTTCTTTAGCTTCTTCTTTTGAAATTTCACCATTGCCGTCTTTGTCAGCTTTTTTCTTAACTTCGTCAATAGACATGAAAACTTTTAAAACAAATTCTAACGGGCTTAATTTTTGCGGATTTTCTGCATCAACTTCAGCTGTTAATTTGTCGTAATCAATTTTGTTGACATCTTCTTTTGTCGCTTTTTCAAAAATTGAAACCCCGTTAACATTTACAGTATTAGCAGCATTATTGCCGTTAAACACTGATTGTGCAAACGGGTTTGCATTTGGCTGGTATTTAATCAAATTTTGAGCAATATTCTGACCCTGATTAGTTTCAAATGCCTTGTTTAAATACTCATAATAATTCATCAATAATCTCCAATCTCTTAATATATATCCCCTATATACATATTAAGTATTTCATTTATAAATAATTGCTAAAAATATTTTAATTATTAAGAAATATTAAAAATAAAAATAATTAAAAAAAGTGCTTGAAATATTTTTTTTAGCATGTATGATAAAAAAGTAACGAACGCAAGATAAGCGGGGGTAATTCAGTGGTAGAATGCCTCCTTGCCAAGGAGGATGTCGCGAGTTCGAGCCTCGTCTCCCGCTCCATAAAAGACCGGTAAACATTTGTTTAGCGGTCTTTTATTTTAGTCAGAAGTAAGAGATAAGAAGAGCCTCGTTGCTATGGCT
>CAMDYM010000082.1 GCA_945910425.1 uncultured Candidatus Melainabacteria bacterium
CGACTTTTTTCTTACCCATCATACGACGAACCATGTCTGCTTGACCGAGTGAATAGTCAGCCAAAACCTGGAAAACCTGCATGATTTGTTCCTGGTATACAATTGTTCCGTAAGTATCTTTCAATACGGGTTCTAATAGCGGATGAGCGTATGAGATTTCCTGCCGACCGTGTTTACGTTCAACAAAGTCATCTACCATGCCTGAATCTAACGGACCGGGGCGGAATAGTGCAACTAAAGCGCCTAAATCTTCAAATACGTCAGGTCTTAGCCTTTTTACAAGGTTTTTCATCCCTTGGGATTCAAGCTGGAAGACTCCGTCTGTATCACCTGTCATTAACATATCGTATGTCGGCTTATCATCAAGCGGAATCCTGTTTATTTCAAGTTCAATACCCTGACGTTGCTTAATCATATCAACGGTTTTATAAATAGTTGTTAAGTTTCGAAGTCCCAAAAAGTCCATTTTTAAAAGACTCAAGACCTCAGTAACCGCATGAGGCGGATAGCCTGTTTGAATAATTCCGTCTTTTGACGGTTGAACAGGCAATATTTCATCAAGAGGTTTTGGCGCAATGATTACCCCTGCAGCGTGGGTACCTGTGTTGTTTTTTAAACCTTCAATACCTATAGCCAAATCAATAAGCTTTTTCATCCCGACGGTTTTACCTTCTGTCGGGTCTCCGCAAGGTATTTGTTCGTCTTTGTCGTATAAAGCTTTTAACTCAGACCCGTCATATTCCATTGCTTTTTTAAGAGTTTTTGCTTTATCGTTAATACTCATTGCAAGTTCAATTGCGGGTTCAATTAAACCTGCAAGTCTGTTGGCTTCCGAAAACGGAACTTTCATGATTCTTGCAACGCCTTTAAATGCGGCTTTAGCAGCATAAGTACCAAAAGTGATAATCTGGCAGACTTTATCTTCCCCGTATTTTCGGGTAACATAATCAATAACTTCTCCCCGTCGTTCAATACAAAAGTCTATATCGATATCGGGCATGGTGAAACGTTCCGGGTTTAAGAATCTTTCGAACAAGAGTTTATGCTCAATCGGGTCAAGGTCAGTAATTTCAAGCGCATAAGCAACAACTGAACCGGCAGCAGAACCACGTCCGGGACCTACAGGTATTCCGTGAGTTTTTGCGTAATGGATAAAGTCCCAGGTGATAAGGAAGTATGCAGAAAATCCCATTTGCTGGATTACGCCTAACTCGTATTTTACACGATCTTGAATTGATTGTGAAACCTCTCCGTATCTTTTCTTTAATCCGACATGAACAATATGTTCTAAATATGTATCAATTGTAAACCCTGACGGAACTTCATAATTAGGAAGCGGACTTTTGCCAAGTTCTAACATAACGTGGCATTTTTCAGCGATATCGACAGTGTTTTTTATACATCTGTCAAACATTTCAGCATCCATCCACTTGAATGAATCTCTTAATTGAGATGGTGTTTTAACATAAAATTCATTATTTGGAAAATGAAATCTGTTCGGGTCATCTTTATCACTGTTTGTTTGCATACACAATAAAGTGTCGTGCATATCAGCATCTTCCAAGCGTAAATAGTGAGAGTCGTTTGTGATAACCATTTCAATATCAAGTTCTTGGGCTAATTTTATTAACTCGGGATTAGTTCGTTTTTGCTCTTCCATTCCGTGGTCTTGAAGCTCGATATAATAATCATCACCAAACAAATCCTTATATTTTTTTGCAATAGCTTTAGCGCCTTCGTAATCGTTTTTTAAAAGGCGTTGAAGAACTTCGCCCCCTAAACAAGCCGAACAACAGATTAAACCTTCATGATGTTTTTCTAAAAGTTCCCAGTTAATACGCGGTTTTACGTATCTTCCCTTACACCAGGCAATAGAAGTTAATTTTATTATATTTGCGTAACCTTTGTTATCTTTTGCAAGTAAAACTAAGTGATAGCAAGGGTTGTTGTTTTTATCATGTTCCGTGATATCACCGTCATGGACGTAAAATTCACAGCCCATAATCGGTTTAACTCCGGCATCTCTTGCAAGTTCATAAAGCTCCATATCACCATACATAACACCGTGGTCAGTTACGGCAACTGCGGGAAAGTTGTTTTCCTTACAAAAGTTTAGTAATTCCCCAATTCTTATAGCTCCGTCCAGCAATGAATATTCCGTGTGTAAGTGAAGCGGTACGTATTTTTGTTCTGTATCAACCATAATAAAAGGATAGCACACAAGATGAGTAAAAAAATCAAATATTAAATTAATTTAAGTGAAAACTTATAAAATTTTATAATCAATAGAGAAATCTAAAATTTTAGCGATTAAATGCATTTCATTAATCGACAGTGTTCCTCTGTAAAATTTACCGTTTAAACTATCCCGTGTATATTTTTTCCCCGAAATTTCCGTCATTATTCCGGCAAGTTCTTTCATTGTCATTTGTTTTAATGCAAGGCGGGATTTGATAAAGCTTTTCTCATTCATTATTCAATTATATAAAACTTGATATTTTTAGTAAAAAGTGTTATATATAGTGTTGTATTTAACTAAAACATGTTGCATGCAACACTATATATGGATAAAGGAGTATGAAATAAATGTATAAACGAGCTTTTACACTTGCTGAGGTTTTAATTACTCTCGGTATTATTGGAGTTGTTGCGGCAATGACCATTCCTACACTAATAAATTCTTATAAAAAGAAGGTTGTTGAAACACAACTTAAGCATTCTTATTCAATAATTAATCAGGCAGTAAAGCTTTCTGTTGCAGAAAATGATGAAGTTGCAGGCTGGGACTTTACATTACCTGCCGAAGAGTTTATGAAAAGATATTTTACCCCGTATATTAAAGTTGATGTAAAAAAAGTATCTACAGATACCGGAATGCTTGGAGATATTGAATCAGCCCTTTCTATTAATGGAACACAATTTCTTATTAATAGATATACAGTAAGACCTACGGGCGGACTTTATCATTTTTTGCGTATTACTGTTGATATAAACGGAACACAAAAACCTAATCAACAAGGACGGGACAGGTTTAATTTTTATATTGTTCCGACAGCTAAGAATGTATATAACACAGGTGAAGGGGATTGTTTACACTATGTACCTTCAGAAGGTGTTTATTATGACGGTTACGGATTTACGGATAAAGAATTGATTTCGTACAGTTGGCGCGGTTGCCGCGGTGAAAAGGCTAAGGATAAGGATTACGATGATGAAAGCGCGATAAATTCGTTTTGCGTCGGAATGATTGCCCGTAACAACTGGAAAATCCCTAAAGATTACCCGTTTAAAACTTTCTGATAATTATTTAAAGATTAAAACAGAAATTAAAGCAGCAAGAATTATCGGGATATTGTAATGTAAAAATGTCGGAACACAGGTATCCCAGATGTGGTTGTGCTGACCGTCGGCATCAAGTCCTGCTGTCGGTCCTAGCGTCGTATCGGACGCAGGAGAGCCTGCATCCCCTAATGCCGCCGCAGCAGCTAATACAATTATTATTGACGGGATACTAAATCCCAGTTTTACACAAATCGGTACATATAACACCGCCAAAATCGGAATTGTACCAAAAGATGTGCCGATTCCCATAGTGATAAACAATCCTACAAAAAGCATTAATGCTGTTGCTATAAGTTTACTTGACATCATATAAGGCGTTATTGAGTTTACGAGGGTGTCAATCGAGCCTGTAGCTTTCATTACACTTGCAAATCCTGCGGCTACAAGCATTACAAATGCAACATAACCCATTAATCCGACTCCTTCGTTGATTAGTTTATCCATCTTATCGTGATCAATAGCTTTAAGCCCGAAAATTACAGCTAAACCTACAAGAGCCCCAAGCGGCAGTGAATTTGTCCATAATTGAACAACCAGTGTTAAAATAGCAGCTCCAAGAGTTATGTAGTGATTTTTTGTAAGCCGCAGGTCTTCTTTTTCTTCAACCTGTTTTACTTCAAGGTTTTGGTATTGGCGAGATTTTCTGTACGTAATAAATATTGCAACAAGAAATCCTATAAACATTGCAAAACCCAAAATCCAGGTCGATTTCCAAACATCATTTTTTACAACTTCAACCCCGTTTTGAACCAGATTTTCTGCAATTAATCCTTGGAAAATCAAGCCAAAGCCTGCGGGAATTACTATATACGGAGCTTTTAAACCAAATGCCAAAGCACATGCTACAGCCCGTCTGTCAATTTTTAGTTTATTCATTATGACCAGTAATGGAGGGATTAAAATCGGGATAAATGCAATATGTACAGGGATAAGGTTTTGTGACAGGATTGCAATCCCTGTAAGTATAAATATTAGTAAATATTTTTTTGATTGAATTATGTTGGCAATTTTTTTTGCCAAAACAGGAGCTAACCCGGTATGGGTCATTGATGCCGCAAATGCTCCCAATAAAATATAACTAAGTGCGGTTTCGGAATTTCCGCCCATTCCGTTTATAAAAATATTCATTACTTCCGATAATTTTATGTGCCCTAAAAGTCCGCCTGCAACAGATGATACAATTAATGCAAGTAAAACATTTACTCTGCATAAACATAGGGCGCAAAGTAGTATTACTGATATGATTATCGGATTTGTTATTAGTGAAATCATATTTCCTGCCTGCTATTACAATAGCATAAACAAAAATAATATTAGCAAAAATTATTTTGTTAAAGTTTTCTTTCATATATGAAATTGACTAAACTTTTACCCTATTCATCCATTCCAGCGCCCAGAAAGAAATATATCTCGTCATGTATAAAATCTTTTAATACAAAATTCCCGAATAACGGGTCAAATTCTTTTGCTGTTACAAGAAACCGCATTGGATTGTTAGGACATTTTGCAGT
>CAMDYM010000083.1 GCA_945910425.1 uncultured Candidatus Melainabacteria bacterium
TCTTCTGAATATCTTACGATATCAATTTTTTCATTTTTAAGTTCGGATACGATTGTTTGAATTCTGCTTCCTCTAGGTCCGATACAAGCCCCTACAGAATCTACTTCAGGGTCGTTTGACCATACCGCAATCTTTGTTCTGTAGCCTGCTTCACGTGAAATTGATTTGATTTCAACGATATTATCTTCGATTTCAGGAACTTCAAGTTCAAAAAGTTCTCTAACGATTTCAGCGTGACCGTGAGAAACGATTACTTGCGGAAGTCTTGTTGTTTCTTTAACGTTTAGAACAAATACTCTGATTCTGTTACCCGGTTTATAGTATTCACCCGGAATTTGTTCTTTTCTTGGCATAATTGCGTCGGTTTTGCCGATGTTAACAATAACGTTGCGTCTGTCGTCAACTTTTTGAATTATACCTGTAATAAGTGTTCCTTTCTTGTCAAGAAATTCATTTAAGACGAGGTTTCTTTCAGCTTCGCGGATTCTTTGGGTAAGAACCTGGTTAGCTGCCTGAGCTGCAATTCTTCCGAATTGTTCAGGGGTAACTTCTAATTTAACTTCGTCACCCAGTTCAACATCTTCGTCAATTTCTTTTGCTTCGGCTAAAGAAATTTCGTTATCTTCATCTTCAACTGATTCAACAACGGTTTTACCCTTGAAGATGCCGATTTCGCCTGATTGTTCATCCAAAAATGCTTCAACATTTTCGATTTCTTTTATTCTTAAATGTTTTTTATAAGCTGCAACCATTGCATCACATAAAGAAGATACAACAACTTCTTTAGAGATACCTTTTTCTCTTTCCAGCTCTTCAAAAACTTCATTTAAGTTTCCTGCTCCGATTTTAATCATTTGTATTTTTCCTTTCTATATTAATCAATATACAATTTTGCTGATTGAATATTTGACTTAGGGATTTGGATTTCTGCTCCGTCGTCAAATCTGAAAAATGTTAATCCTTCGTTATAATCATAATCCAGGATTTCGCCTTTGAATATTTTTTCTGTTTCGCCAATTAGCGGTTCTTTTAGTTTAATGCTTATTCTTCTGCCTTTAAAGATAATAAATTCTTTTTCTGACTTGAATTTACGTTCTAACCCCGGGGATGATACTTCCAGATAGTATTTTACAGGGATTAATTCGTCTAAGAAATCTTCAAGGCTTCTTGTAACTTTCTCACAATCATCAAGTGTAACGTTGTGGTCTTTTGAATATAAGAAAATTCTCAAAAACCAGCGGTGATTTTCTTTTGAAAAGTCTATTTCAATAGGGATTAAGTTAAATCGCATGGCTGTGTTTTCAATGAGTGGTGTAATCGCGTTTAACACTTCTAATCTGTTAATATCTTGTTTCATTGGTATAACCTTTCCCTACTTATTGAAAAAAGAACGGGGTAACCGTTCTTTTTTCTGTGCAATACTGCTTGCTCTTTTATTGTAATACATTAACTGCTAATTGTAAAGTCTTTGTAAAGGTTTGGTTAAGATTCTGCTCCTTCAGGTTTGTAGTTTAGCGCTGCTGTTAGATTTGATATTGTATATGATTGATTTTTACTGTTAACAATAGGTTCAGAACCTGCGGCTGATAATGAAGTTATTAAAGTACTCATTGTTCCGAATACGGCTGTTCTTTCTGCATTTAGTTTTTGAAGTTTTTCACCACGTTTGTCATCTTTTTTATCATAATCATTATCATTTTTATCTACAGAAGCTTTTTTGATTTCTGCATCCAGTTTTTTAAGTTTATCCAGTGCTTTTTTAAGGTCTTTGTCTTGAGACTTTGCTAAATCATATTTTTTATCTTTAACTTGATCTTCAAATTTTTTGATATCTTTGATTTCAGCTTTTTTAGTTTTCAGTTCATCTATTGTTGAGTCGCACTTAGTTTCAAGTTCTCCGATAGCAGTTTCAGCTTTCTTAAGTTGTTCTTGCTGTTCTTTGAGTTCTTGTATTTCTCGTTTTAATTGTTGAATTTGAGCATTATTTACACCATCTTTGTTGTTGGCTTCTAATTGTGATAATTGTCCTTCTTTGGCACTTATTTCACCTTTTATTTGTCCTGCTTTTGTTGTTATTTTGTTTTTAGCAGCAGGTAAGTCATTAGTTTTAAAGTTGCCGAATTTATCAATATCTCCGTCGATAGTTTCCATACTTTTTTCTAAATCATTGCTATCAAGTGTTGATAACGCTAAGTTATCCGTATCAAGAGTTACTCCTGCTAATTCAAAGCCGTCTTTAGCACCTTCTTTGATTGAATTCAAATCATCTTTCGGGTCAAGTTTCTTATAATCAGAGTCAAGATTAGTTTTCTTGGCTTCCACTTGAGATTCAAGGGTATTAATTTGTTTAAATGACGATACTCCTGACAGTTGTCCTGAGAAACTTGAAGAATCAATATTTGTAGCAGTATTGCCGTTTGCAATTCCGTCAAGAACTTCGCCTGCTCCTGCTTTTGCTGTTCCTTTAAGACCGTCAAATACACCCATTTTATTAAGCATACCGAATGCGTCTTTGACAAGTTTTCCTGTAATTTGTCCTTTTTGGTATGTACCAAAATTATTAGTTGCTTGGAATTGTTGAGTACCTTGTACTCCGCCAAGACTGCTCAATCCAACACTCGGAGTAAA
Source organism: uncultured Candidatus Melainabacteria bacterium (assembly GCA_945910425.1). GTDB lineage: Bacteria > Cyanobacteriota > Vampirovibrionia > Gastranaerophilales > Gastranaerophilaceae > Zag111. Next base: position 2,629 of record CAMDYM010000083.1, read on the forward strand.
TCCGCGTGAGTTCAGACTTTGTCTTACGCCTTGGTAATTGTGTTTGCTTTGGTTTGGAGTTACTTTTACCCCGGGAACCCAATTTGATGAATGTTTTGCGTTAAGTTTGAAAATAGAAGAAGAGCCCGCACTACTGAAATTTGCCATATTTTTTGTGGCTTGTGCGGTCACACCTGTCTTACCCGTCTTACTTGTTCCGAAAGACGTGTTCATACCGGGTTTATTCAGTTTGTTTAAACTGATCGACATAGTTTAGCTCTCTTTTTATACTCTTAAATATATAAAAACATGCCAAAATGCACGATTTCACATGCTTTGAGGTTTGTTACATTTGTTAACAATTCTTTTTGCCGCCGCTTGTTCGTTTGCGAATTTTGGTATCCATGGTAAGATTAACTTATGAAAAGAAAACCGATTGTAGCAATAGTAGGAAGACCAAATGTAGGCAAGTCAACTTTTGTAAATCGTCTTGTTGGCGCAAGACATTCAATTGTTGACGATTTGCCGGGGGTTACGCGTGACAGGATTTATTTTGATGTTGAGTGGCAAAATAAGGCTTTTACTGTTATTGATACGGGCGGTATAATTCCGGGTGATGAAGATGATATTATGGTTTCAATTTTTGATCAGGCAAAGTTAGCCTGTGAAGAAGCCGAAAAAATTATTTTTCTTGTTGACGGGAAAGAAGGTGTTAATCCTGTTGATTACGATATTGCAAATATCTTGCGTCAATCCGGAAAACCGATATTTTTAGCGGTTAATAAGTGTGATAACCCTGAGTCACTTATGATGACAAGTGATTTTTATTCTTTGGCGCTTGGTGAACCTGTCGGAATTTCGGCTTTACATGGTTCAGGCGGAGTCGGTGATTTGTTGGAACTTGTAACAGAAGACTTTGAAATCCTTGAAAATGAGGAAGAAGATAAGCGTATAAAAATTGCGATTGTCGGACGTCCGAATGCCGGTAAATCTTCTATAGTTAATGCGTTGTTAAATGCTGACAGGGTTATTGTTTCTGATGTTTCAGGAACAACAAGAGATAGTATTGACAGCTATGTTACATATAAAGACAAAGAATTTATTATTGTAGATACGGCGGGTATCCGTAAAAAGTCTAAGGTTGATTACGGAGTGGAAAAATTTGCTGTTGACAGAGCAATTCGTTCAATCAGAGAATGTGATGTTGCACTTTTGGTAATTGATGCGAAAGAAGGAATTTCCGATCAGGATAAGAAAATTTCATCAATTATTACAGAATCAGGTAAGGGCTTAATTGTTGCAATTAATAAATGGGATTTGATTGAAGAAAAACAGGCAAATACTATCAATAAGTTTGAAAAAGAATTGGCTGTCGATATTCCGTTTTTAAGTTTTGCTCCGAAAATTTTTATCAGTGCTGTTACAAAACAGCGTTTGAACCAGATATTTGATAAAACTAATGAAGTATACGAACAATGCACAAAACGTGTTTCTACAGGGCTTTTAAATAAAGTTATTAATGAAGCTTACGCACTTAATCCTCCGACAAGTTTTAAAGGTAAAAGGTTAAAGATTTATTATGTAACTCAGGCTAAAACCCAGCCGCCGACATTTATTCTGTTTGTTAATAACGAAGAATTGTTAAAAGACAGTTATAAACGCTATTTAGAAAATAAACTTCG
>CAMDYM010000084.1 GCA_945910425.1 uncultured Candidatus Melainabacteria bacterium
TGCTTACTGCAACCTCCACGGACTTTGGAAAACTGAAATCAAGTAAAAGTAAAATGAGGCTGTAAAAAAAACAGTCAAAAAATTCCGAGGTTCACGATTAAATGTGAGCCTCGGATGTTTTTTTACCTAGAATAAAGGAATGAGCGGCAAAATCCATCTAAATAACGGTTTTTAAGGTACAAAAACCAAGCCGACCGTTTTTGTCGGTTAAAAGTGTGGATAACTTTTAAATTTTTTAAGCCGCAAGTTGCCGAGCAAGGCTTTTTAAGTGGTATTTGTGAAGATTAAAACCGCAAGAAATCATTGAAATCTCCAAAATTACGCTTTTCTTTAAGGATATCCTGACATCTGTCCCACTGTTCTTCAGTAATAATCGGTTCAAAATCGTCCTTAACATATTCATAGCTATCTTTGTTGAGGTTATGGATACGCTTAATCTAATATAATTCACTCCCTTTGTTTTTTGACAGAGGGATTTTGCATATCGGTATATCTGAATATGGACATTATGCGGTGTTTCTTTAAGTGAAATGATAATACAACAGGCGTATGCAGTTTTTGCATACGCCTGTTGTTCATTTTAAATTAGCCGCCGTTTAGTCAATAACCATTAGTTTTTCGGAATACTTCTATATGATCATCGCCCAAAATACGGTCCCTTTTTTCACTCAATAAAATCCATACTATTTTTCGGATATGTAATCAAGCGCGGCAAAGAACATTTCATACAGGTCGTCCCAACCGTCGGGTGCTTCAACTCCACCGCCGTTTACCGAGCGCAGCATTTCGGCGCAGGATTCCTCCCATTCGTAAATCAGTTCCGCGGCAGTTATCGGAAAACCCTCTGAGGTTGATAGAACGCAAAGCGCGTTAACAGGGTTTCGGTCATCGCGCGTCGCATAAATTCTGCCCCTGAGTTCCTTGTCATTTTTCGCTTTTTCAAGAAGCCCTGTCAGACTGTCGTTCATATTGTCACCACTCCATTTTTACACATTTTTCCTTAACTTAATTTTAGCATATCGCCAACAAAAAATCAAGTATTATTCATTAAAGAACATTTAGCAAGATAACCGTAACATTAAGACAACAAAAGTGTTTTGTTTGCCTTGCTTTTTTTTACGATTTTATATTATACTATTAGTAGCGTGGCACCTTAACATTTATTCGCAATGAATATCAAGACAAAACCGATAGAAAAAGTTATAATGTAATCGGAACAACATAAAAGAAATGTTTTCCACAACAAACGGAGGGAAGTTAAGTGGACTGGATATACGGAATTCAAAAAGCGCTTGATTATGTTGAAACCCATCTTACAGAAGAAATTGAATATGGTGAAGTTGCAAAACAAGCATATTCCTCGTCATTTCATTTTCAAAGAGTATTCAGCATTTTGTGTGGCTATACTCTTGGGGACTATATCCGTATGCGTCGATTAACTCTGGCAGCTGAAGAACTTATCCGGACAGATGAAAAAATAATCGACATTGCCTTAAAGTACGGATATAACACCCCCGAAAGTTTCACACGCGCTTTTTCGTCATTTCATGGAATAACTCCCACTCAGGCAAGGCGCGGAGAAAATATCCGTTCATTTTCAAAACTTTCCGTAAAACTTATTTTATCGGGAGGAAACACTATGAACTACAGAATTGAAAAGAAAGATGCATTTAAGGTTGTATGCAGAAGAAAGCAAATCACAAAACCGCAGGGCGATATTGCAACGGAAGCTATTTCGTCATTTTAGAACGAGTGCACGTCTGACGGAAGTATTAAAAAACTTTGCGGTTATATCCCCGAAAACGGACAAATTGGCGGACTTTTGGGAATATGCTTTTCAAAGGATATGGCGGATTCGGGATTTCCTTATGGAATAGGCGCGGAATATAACGGCAAACCTGTTGACAACTCCGAATTTGAAATTATTGAAATACCCGCGTACACTTATGCTGTTTTTACCTGCAAAGGTCCTATGCCCGACGCTTTCAAGAAAACTTATCAGAGTATCTGCACCGAATTTTTCCCGCAAAGCAGTTATGAATACGGTTACGGTGTTGAACTTGAAGTTTATCCGTCGGCAAATGTAACAGACCCGAATTATACTTGCGAAATATGGATTGCTGTTAATGAAAAGGAGAAAAAGTAATGAATGTGCTTGTAATTAACGGTTCACCTTATATGGAAAACAGCAACGCGGCTTTTTCAAAGAACACACTTTCCGATTAAGCGTCTTGACAAACGCAGATTTAATCGGCATAAGACAAATAATCCCGCCTGATTTGGGTGGGATTTTCATTTCATAAATGCCTTATGCGGCGCTGCCTTTACTTTTCCAATAAAATGTGGTATAATTATTGTGCAAAACCTTAAGGAGGCAATCACAATGAATTATCGTGTAATTGACAAGGACAAATATTACCGCAAAGGGGTATTTCGTCACTTCACGGAGGACTGCAAGTGTTCCACTTCAATGACATCAAGAATTGACGTTACCGATCTGGTGAATTATTCAAGAAATAACGGTTCAAAATTTTATATCAATTTTCTGTACATACTAAGTAAAGTTCTCAATTCCCGCGATGATTACAAAATGGGGTATTTGTGGGAAACCGATGAACTTATATGTTATGATGTAATAAACCCCACGCAGTATGTTTTTCACGAAGATACCGAAACCTGTACCCCGGTTTATACATCATATTGTGAAGATTACGGGACATTTTACCGGTCCGCGCTTGACGATATTGAACGTGCCAAGAAAACACGGGAATATGGTCTGGATATGGCAAATCACCCGAATTGGTTTGACGCGTCGTATATTTCATGGCTGTCGTATGATTCGTTTAATGTTGAACTTCCCGATGGTCATTTGTTTTTTGCTCCGATTATAAATTGGGGTAAATACCGCGAGGAAAACGGCAGACTGATGATGCCTGTCAGCGTTCGCTTGAATCATGCCGTTGCAGATGGTTTTCTTGTGGCGAATGTTTTCCGTTTGCTTGAAAAAGAGATGGCGGGATTCTGCATATAACTGAATTTATTACGGCAATTAAAATGTCAGGTTTCTCCAAAACACCGTAAACCGGTTTAATTATCCTGTATTGTGAATTTCCATAAAAAACCGACGCCAAAAAAAATTTTATTGTTGATTTCGACAAAAATGTCTATGTTGCCATAACAAATTGATATCAAAAACAGATGTATTATTTAGAACAAAAACAACGGGTATGCGATACATGGAAAATCACGCGAACAATCAAGTAAAAAGAGTAATCGTATTGTGATTTTTCGGATAATTACGGAGGTGCTGAAAAATGGAGTGCAGAAAAGCATTTGGTGTGATGATGCGTAATGCGCGCAAAGAATGCAGGCTGACACAAGCCGAGCTGGCAGAGCTTGTCGGGGTAAGTCCGGCATATTGCCGTGAAATTGAAGGCGGGCGATATACCCCTACATGGATAATATGGCTGAAAATCTGCGTTGTTCTGAACATAGACATCAATTGTCTGCAGCAGGAATATATAGTTTCCGATCTTAACGAGGTCGGGAAATATATGGGACTTTCGTTCAGTTAAATAAACCGCCTTTGCCAAAAAGCAGAGGCGGTTTTTTGCTGTGATTATTATTTGACTATTTGCGGATTTTATGATATAATTCATAAAAGGATGTGATTGACATGGATTTAATAACAGATGCGGGTATAAAAAAGAAGTCATTTGAATTATATTTCAACGGGGGTTCTATATGGTGTGAACACCTTTACGGAATGGGCGGGTTCAAGGATAAGGTTACGGAAAAATTCCTTAGCGACAGCAAAATATTCAGCAAACCGTCAGTCACATCGTATATGATAATAAATATTGATAAAACTACAATTGACGATGAAATTATTTCCTGTATCGTCAATGAAATAATATCATCACATAAGCATTTTATGAAAATTTCTTTTGTCGGCGTGAAAAAATGCAGGGATCGTGTAGCGTTCCGCGAAATACAGAACATAACAGGCTGTTTGGTCATTTTCTACGACGATTTTGAAAAAGCAAAACAATGTACTTTGCCTGAAAAAACGACTGATACAAACTGATACAATATAATATGATACAAAAATCCCCCGAGAACTTCTCGGGGGATTTGGCGGAGAAAGAGGGATTTGAACCCTCGCGCCGGTTTCCCGACCTACTCCCTTAGCAGGG
>CAMDYM010000085.1 GCA_945910425.1 uncultured Candidatus Melainabacteria bacterium
ATGGAATACACAGAAATATTAAGACAAATCGCGCTTATAACAGCAGCATCATATTTGATAGGTTCAATCCCGACAGGTTATATTATTGTAAAATTATTTACAGGGCAAGATATCAGAACAATCGGTTCAGGCTCAACCGGTGCAACAAACGTTAAACGCGTTATGGGCAAAAAATGGTTTTTTACCGTAATGATTCTTGATGCAATAAAAGGAGCGTTACCTGTTGCATTAAGCGCCTATTATGCAACTGCACTGCAAGATTACGGTGTATTACCTGTACTTGCGGCAATCTGTGTAATTTTAGGTCACAGCAAATCAGTATTTTTAAATTTCACAGGTGGCAAGTCTGTAGCCTCAGGCGTTGGAACACTTATGGCGCTAAATTGGCAGGCAGGTTTAATCATTGCAGCGGTTTGGGGAGTTGTAACCTGGGTAAGCAAATATGTTTCACTGGGGTCAATTGTAGCTTTAGGAATTTCGCCTGTTATTATGTGGTTTCTAAATGCTCCGATTGCTTACATTATTTATGCTTTAATTGCTGCAATTTACGTTATCTGGCTTCATAGAGAAAACATTAAACGACTTAAAGAAGGCACAGAAAATAAGGTTCGATAAAATATAAATCACCCCATCCTTAATCCTTCCACCCATTCGGGAAACAGTAGGTTGGCTTTCAGCCCAACAAAACAATTACCTGTTGAGGTAGAAACCCCAACCTACAAATCTATTTTCTAGTCCCATCCAGGGAAGGAAATTAATGGTGACAGCACCATATTTTACCCCCCAATCATAATCAAGCTTAACCAGATAAACAAAATACCTGACATAATTCCGATAATTGACAAGTGCCAATTACCGTATTCTTTAGCAAGCGGCAAGAGCGTATCAAATGAAATATATGTCATAATCCCTGCAACAGCAGCCATCAAACAACCAATCAAAACCTGCGGAATAAATAATCCAAAAATAAGCATACCAACTAAAGCTCCAATCGGTTCTGTTATTCCTGATAACGCAGCATAAAGCATTGCATAACGTTTTTTACCGGTAACGTGATATATTGGTAAAGCAACCGCAATTCCCTCAGGAATATTATGAATAGCAATCGCAAACGCAACAGATAACCCCAGAGTTATATCCTGTGTAGTTGTTAAAAATGTCGCCATACCTTCAGGGAAATTATGTATACATATTGCAATAGCAGTTAAAAAGCCTGCCCTTTTAAGTTTATAATGGTTATGAGATGCGGTTTCAGGGTCATCAGGGTGTAAAAGTTCTTCTGTATCAACGTGGTCAGGTAAAAAATAGTCAATCAATACAGAAACAATAATCCCCAAAATAAATCCGCCAAAAACAAGATATTTATAAATATCAGGGAAATTTACCTTCAAAAGAGTTTCAGAACTTGGAATAATATCAACAAGCGAGATAAATATCATAACCCCTGCCGAAAACCCCAACCCGACAGATAAAGCTTTCAAATTATTTTTCTTGGTAACAAATGCGACAGCACCGCCGATTGCAGTCGTTAATCCTGCAAGTAAAGTAAGGGAAAATGCTAGTGCGAAATTGTTATGTAAATTCATTAAATTTGATTCCTTTGAATTCATACTACCACAAAGAAAAATTTTTCGTAACTTTTTGTAAAGTAACTCCCCTACATCTAAATATTGATGCAAGGGAATAAAAAAGCATGCCTTTCAGTTAAAACAACTGTTTAGGGCATGCCCGAAAAGCTTATTGTTAAGTAATATTAAGCACCATTAACAAAAACCCCGAACAGCCGAAATCATGTCCCTGACATGGTTTCCGCCTGTTTCAAATACACGAAAAAATAAAGTAAATAAATATTTTGGACAAGGTAAAAACTTAGAGTACAATTAAATTATGCTCAAGTTTCGGGCAATTTCTTGTAGAGGTGAATGATGCAGAACACAGTTAGGGAAAATCTTTTACAAATACAAGAAGAAATCGCACCTTGTAAACCCAGAATAATAGCAGTGACAAAGTATTTTGACGAAGAAGCAATGATTGAAGCATACAATGCAGGTCTGCGCGACTTCGGAGAGTCAAGAACAATTGAAGCATGTGCAAAAATCGCAAGCCTCCCCGACGAAGTAAAAAACAATTCAACATTCCACTTTATCGGTCATCTGCAAACAAACAAAGTAAAGCAGACTGTAAAGGCATTTGATTACATCCACTCGGTTGATTCAGTAAAACTTGCACAATGCATCAGCCAAAACGCACTTGAAATCGGAAAAACTCAAAAAATTCTAATTCAAGTGAATAATGCAAACGAAGAACAAAAGTTCGGATTCTCAAGGACAGAAGTTTTCAAAAACTTTGAACAAATAAAATCACTTGAAGGACTAAAAATAGAAGGAGTAATGAATATGGCTCCTTTTGGAATAGAAGAGAATGAAATAAGAAAATTATTTTCAGATATTGTTCGGTTAAGAGATGAGTTAGAAAAAGAATTTGACTGCGAATTAAAAGAAATATCAATGGGTATGAGTCAGGATTACAAAATAGCAGCTCAAGAAGGTTCGACAATGTTAAGGGTAGGTAGAAAATTATTTAAACAATAAACGGAGGAAAAATCGGTGGCAGCAATAACAGAAAGTTTCAGAAAAGTTGTAGATTTCGTAATGGATGGATTTCGTGGAGAAAATCCTTTTGTAGATATGAACGACTCTGATGAATATGATGAATATGAATACGAAGAAGACGGTAATGCAGTAAGAGTAACAGAACCGGCTTACAAACCTTTCCAATCAATGGAAAAACCTGTCGAATCAAAAGTAGTAAGTCATCCAAGTATTAACAGAGGCGGAAATGAAGTTGTAGTTGTTGAACCTCGTTCATTTGACGATGCTGCCACAATCGTTCAACACTTAAAAGACAGAAAAATTGTTATGCTTAACCTTCACCTATTAGACAAAGATCAATCACAAAGAACAATTGACTTTGTTTGCGGTGCATCACAAGCATTAAACGGTAACCCTAAAAAAGTTGGGGATTTGGTATTCGTATTTGCTCCAAGCAATGTAACATTATCAGCAGATTCAATTCCTCAACAAAGCAAATTTAATGATTCATTGTGGAGAACATCTCTACAATAGAATTAGGGTATGAGAAGAGAGATAGTTTAGGATAGATAGTTTAGATAAATACAGGCGGCATCAGCCGCCTTTTCTTTGTCCTCGCCGGAGCGGAACTGAGAATTTACGTAACATTAATTTAAAAACTATCGACAAAATCTTATTTTTGTTGTATGTTAGGGCTACATGCAGAAATATAAATACAAAAGGAGAATTGTAAAATGCAAGTTATATTAAAAAAAGAAGTTCAAAATTTAGGCGAAGTAGGCGATATCGTTAACGTTAAAGACGGTTACGCAAGAAACTTCCTACTTCCTCAAGGTGCTGCAGAAGTTGCTACAGCAGGTGCTTTAGAAAACAGAGAAAAAAATATCGCAAGAATTAAAGCTAAACAAGAAAAATTACACAATGAAGCTTTAGAAAAAGCAGAAACTATCAAAAACTTCGGTACATTATCATTGTCAGCTAAAGCAGGTGAATCAGGAAAATTATTCGGTACTATCACAACCAAAAAATTAACTGAAGAATTACAAGCTCAAGCAGGTATTGAAGTTGACAGAAAAACAGTTTCACTTAACGCTCCAATCAACAAAATTGGTGAATACACAATGTTAATCAAATTAACTTCAAAAGTTAAATGTGAATTACCTATCTCAGTTTCAGCTTCAGAAGTTGTTAAAGAATCAATCGAAGAAACAGAAGAAACTGCTGAATAGTTTTATAAAATTTAAAAAAGAAGGCACGATAAAATGCCTTCTTTTTTTATGCGAAAATTTTGTAAAAAATTTGACTAAAACAAGTATTGATGAGAAACTTAATATAGACATAACTAAGAAAGGATAAGGATTTGACAGTCAAACTCGCAATAACCGGCAAAGGCGGCAGCGGAAAAACAACAATAGTAAAAGCATTTATGATGATTTTAAAGGAAATGTTTCCTGAAAAATCAATTTTACTTTTTGATAATGACCTGTCAAGCGAATTAGGACACACTTTCGGACTTGATATCAGAAATACGATTTACGGTATCAGAAGCGGTAAACACGAATA
>CAMDYM010000086.1 GCA_945910425.1 uncultured Candidatus Melainabacteria bacterium
TGTCATTATTCTCACAGGGCAAGCGAAAAAGGTTATAAAGCTTATGATAAAAAGACAAATGCTTATATCCACTATTTCGATGACGGAATTTTGGCTATGCCTGACGGAACCTCATTGTATTTTGAGAATTTTAATGTTTTAGGTAATGCTGATACAAGTGTTAAGACACCTTTGATATTTATTTCTGTTGATATAAACGGTTATAATGTCAAGCCAAATGTTTGGGGAATCGATATGTTTACTTTTCAGCTTTCAGGTAGTGAATTATTACCAATGGGAGCCAGAGGTACATGGTTTACTGATGAAAATGTTTATTGTAACCCGACCGGTACAAACGATAAAAACGGAATCGCTTGCAGCGTAAAAGCTAAAGACGATACTGATTATTTCAAACGCGTTCTAAAGTAATACGTTGCATTTACCCTTATATATTTTTTAACAGCAATAAAATCAGGTCTTTGAATTTGGTTTTAACGCTGTTTGTTGTTTTAATAACTTCTTCGTGGGTAAGTTTTTTTGTTGAAACACCTGATGCGTAGTTTGAAATACAGCTTATTCCGATAACTTTCATTCCGCAGTAATTTGCAACAATTGCTTCAGGAACTGTTGACATTCCCGCAGCGTCAGCCCCCATTGTTCTTGCCATTTTAATTTCGGCAGGAGTTTCGTAGCTTGGACCTGTTGAGGCTATATAGACACCTTGTCTTAAGTTTAAGTTTAAAACTCTGCCTGCGGCAAGGGCTAGTTTTACCAAGTTTTTATTATAAATTTCAGACATATCAGGGAATCTTGTGCCTAATTCTTCATCATTTGTTCCGATTAGCGGATTTGTTCCCATCATGTTGATATGGTCTGTTATAATCATTAAATCACCCGGGCGGAAACTTTTATTAACAGCACCTGCTGCGTTTGTTAAAATAACGGTTTTAACCCCAAGTTTTTTCATAACTTTAATAGGGTAAGTTATATCCTGCATAGAATGACCTTCGTAAAAATGGTTTCTTCCCTGCATCATGACAACTTTTCGATTATTTATTTGAGCAAAAACAAGCTGTCCTTTGTGACCTTCAACGGTTGATTTTGCAAAACCGGGGATTTTGTCATAAGGTATAGCGTATTCGCAGTATTCATCAGCTAATTCGCCAAGCCCGGAACCTAAAACAATACCTATTTCAGGACAAAAATTATCTGTAAATTGTTCAATATAATCTAAAGTATCTTTCATCATTTACCCCACTCCAAATTATTAAAGAAGGCACAAAACCTCGTAAAGTTGTTGTGCCTTTTGTAAAACTTTTTTATTAACCTACTAATCTGTTGTCATCGGCTTCAGATGCTTTAACCATTAAAGCGTGTTCAACAGGATTTTCTCTTGAGTAAGTAGTTTCGTGAGTTTCTTCAAAGCCGAAGTCTTCTCTTGCTTTTCTTGCTTGGTTTTCATCAACGATCTTTTTAGCAAGTTCAGCGATTTCATAAACCAATTTGTATCTGTTATCGGTATTTTCGTTTAAATCCCACGCTACTTTAATTATTTGATCCATTATATTTCCTCACATTTCTTATTATATATCTATAATATAATATAAATTTTACCCTGTCAACGTATACTTGTTTTTTGTCAGAATTTATCATAAACTCTTATAAGAGGGTGGTATGGATAGTAAAAAAAATTATGATTTAATGGTAAAATTAAGTGACTTTTATGTAAAAAATGTTCAAAAAAACTTGGAAGGTTTTGATAAAGCCAGATATATTTCTTATACCTCAAAAATTATATTCTATTATCTGTTTCTTTCAATACTACTATTTGTTGGTATAGGTCTTATTTTTGGTGCACATGGACTTGGTGAAATACCCTTGTTACCTATAGCATTTCTTTTTAATTCCATTTTGGTAATAGGGGGAGTTTGTTTTCTGCGGAAATTGAAAAAAATGGATAGCGAAAATATTATCCAAGTTTTTAAACATAATAACGGTTCAACGGTTATACCAACTTCTGCTGACGAGGAAATAAAAAAACATCTTATGTCAAAGTTCTTGCAAATTTTTGGAGATTTTGAATGGTATAAATCGTATCAAAGGAGTTCAATGAGGGACTTAAGTTTTGTCAAAAGTTTGAAAATCTTAAATAATCCAATCTCGTTTATTGATGACTGTATTATTGGAGTATATAACGGAATAAATATAAATATATTTGATGGTAATACTTCTGTTTTAAAAGCAGATTTGATTGTATTAGTTCTGTTTTTATCAGTTTGGCTTTGTTGTTTTTCTGTTTTATTTTTGCCGCTAATTTTGTTAACTATAGTCATTTTCGTTATAAAACATATTACATCAAAAGGCTTTAGCGGAGTTATCGTTGAAATTGACATGAATAAAAATTTTGAAGGTCATACGTTTATTTTAGAAAAAAATAATATAAAGGATAATCTATTAATCGATTCTTCGGTCTATGAAAAAGTTAATATTGAGGATGCAGAGTTTATGCAAGACTTTTGCATATATTCTCAAGACCAAATCGAAGCTCGATATATTTTAACTACAGCATTTATTGAAAGATTAAAAAACATAAAAACAGTTTTTAAAGCTAAATATATAAGAGCTGCATTTAAAGATGAGAAAATTATCATCATGATACAGACAGGGCGGGATATGTTTCAAATGGCAGGAAAATCCGTCATTACAAAAGAAACATTTGTCCAATTGATGGATGAAATTATTTCTGTACTTGATATTGTTGATATCCTTAAACTTAACGAAAAATTAGGGTTATAATTATTTCCCGCAAATTTCCTTGTGCATATTTTTTGAGAGTTTTTTGTTGTGTTTTGATAACCAGTGTCAATGGATACTTGTTCTTTCTTTTGGCATGTGGTATTATGCACACAAGGAGAGAGTATGGATAGCAAGAATCGTTATGATTTAGTAGTCAAATTAAGTGAGTTTTATCTGAAAGATGTTCAAAAAAATTTGGCTGGCTTTAATAAAGCAAGAGTAATTGCAAATATTTCAAGATGTGTATTTTTTATATCGGTTTTTTCTGCTCTGTCCATATTTATTGCTTTTTTTGCTTTAATTTTTACTAAATCAATCAATGTTTCTATTTATATTCCTATTGCTTTTTTTGTGAGTGTTTTTGGGTATTTTGTGCTATTTCAAATGAAAGAAATTGATAAAAAGAATATTATTCATGTTTTTAAAGTTCCGGTTTTAAAAACTAATGATACTTCTATCACGTTGCCTCGTTCTGCAGATGAAGAAATAAAAAAACATCTAATGGCAAATTTTTTGAAGATTTTTGGGGATTTTGAGTGGTGCAAAGGTTTTACCAATAACTATTGGAAAGATATAAATTTTATAAAGAATCTAAAAATATTAAACAATCCGATAGTCACTGTTGATGATTGTTTGAGTGGAAAGTATAACGGCGTAAATGTGAGAATATTTGAAGCTAACACGTCTGTTGTCAAATTTGAATATCTTGCTTTGATTATGTCTGCTTTTATTTTTGTTATCCCATTTGCTCTCTTTTTACTGCCTGTTTTGATACTTACACTTCTTATCTTTTTACTTATTCATTTTACGACAAAAGGTTTTGAGGGTGTAATTGTTGAACTTGATATGAATAAAAAGTTCGAGGGAAATACTTTTATCTTTGAAAAAAATAACATCAAAGATAATATATTGGTGGATACAAATATTTATGAAAAAGTAAATCTTGAAGATGTTGAATTTTCTAAAGAATATAATATTTATTCGGGAAACCAGATTGAAGCAAGGTATGTTTTAACAACGGCATTTATTGAAAGATTGAAAAACTTGAAAGAAACTTATAAAGCAAAATATATGAGAGTAGCATTTCAGGGTGATAAAATAGTTATCCTTCTTCAAACAGGACGGGATATGTTTCAAATGGCAGGAAAATCCGTCATTACAAAAGAAACATTTGTCC
>CAMDYM010000087.1 GCA_945910425.1 uncultured Candidatus Melainabacteria bacterium
TTTTGGATAAAATTCAACGGTTCGTTTTGCGCTATTTCAAATAGCCCGTCAAGTTTTTTTATAAACTGTTTTCTGCTTCCATAAGCTAAAAGTGATGCGATAAATCCTGCAAGTTCAATATCTTTTTTTGTTTTGAATTTGTGTATAAACAAAATCGGGTCATCTTTTATAAAAGCTTCATTTTCGTATTTTTCTGCAAGTTTGTCAAGTTCGTTTTTCGTTATCATAGTTGTATTTTATCATATAAATTTGCAAAAGGCTGTTATTTTTTGTAAACTGTCTTTATGCAAGGGCAAATCTATAAAATCCATTCTGATTTTTATTATGTTCAAAATGAGGGCAGATCTTTTGAATGTAAAATTCGCGAGGTTTTAAAAAAACAGCGCGAAAAGATTGTGGTCGGGGATTTTGTAGAATTTGACGGCGGCGTAATTTCAAAGGTTTTGCCTAAAAAAACTTTTATCCCGCGACCTTCGGTTGCTAATGTTGACCAAATTGTTGTAGTATCGGCTTTGAAACATCCTGATTTAGATTTACATCAATTAAACCGTTATATTTCTTTGGCAAAATATTATAAAATCCCTGTTGTTTTGTGTTTTAATAAAGAAGATTTAGGGTTTGATGAAACCGAACAGGATAAAATTGTTTCAATATACGGAAAGCTCGGGTATGAAATTGTTTTTACCTCAGCGATTGAAAAACGCGGGATAAACGAGTTTTATAAACTTTTAAAAGGTAAGGTTTCTGCATTGTGCGGAAATTCGGGTGTTGGAAAATCAAGTTTAATTAATGCACTTAACCCTAATGTTAATCTTCGAACAAAAGAAGTCAGTGAAAAGTTAAACCGCGGAACGCATACAACAAGGCATTGTGAGATTATAGCGCTTGACAATACTAGTGCAATTGTTGATACTCCGGGATTTAGTAATGTTCGGTTTGATTTTTTACTGCCTGTTGATGTGGATTTGTTATTTGATGAGATTGCACAGTATAGGGATTATTGCAAATACGGTGATTGTCTTCATATAAACGAAGACGGATGCGGGGTTCTGAGTCATATTGAAGAAATTGATGAATCACGTTATGAAAGTTACGTTGAGTTTGTATCGGAAGCTCTTGAATATAAAGAGCATGTTAAATATAACGGAGTTAAAAAAGAAACTTCTCACAAATTTAAAAACAACAAAGTGCAGGCAAAAATTAGTGATAAAAAACGTCAGGCTTCACGAAACACCAGAAAACAAATGATTTATAAGGAAATAGAAAATAATGAAGATGAATGATTATATCGAGTTGGTTAACGAAAAATTAAACGAGTATATTGAGATAAAATATCCTGAAAATATTTTTAAATCTGTGAAATATACGGTTACATTGCCGGGGAAACGTTTAAGACCTGTTATGTGCTTAGAAACTTGTAGGATGCTTGGCGGTGAAATTGAAGACGCCCTGCCGACTGCTTGTGCTATTGAAATGCTGCATGCGCAAACCTTAATCCATGATGATTTACCTTGTATGGATAATGACGATTATCGCAGAGGAAAACCATCAAATCATAGGGTTTTTGGTGAAGCAATTGCCGTATTGGCAGGTGATGCACTATTAACTTATGCTCCGCAGACTATTACAAGGTATTCTAAGAATCTGACTCCGTCAAAATTAGTAAGAGTTTTAAATGAGTATTTTAAATTTGCGGGCGCAGAAGGTGTAATAGCAGGACAGGTTGTTGATATTGAATCCGAGGGTCAAAATTTAGATGAGCAAAAAGCTTGTAAAACGTTAGAATATTTACATATTCACAAGACATCTGATTTGTTTCAGTTATCGATGAGGACGGGGGCGATAATTGCAGGGGTTGATGATGAAAAAATCGCGGCGGTTACTGAGTTTGCAAAAACTTTCGGGCTTGCATTTCAAATTGCGGATGATATTTTAGATGTGGTTTCAACATTTGAAGAAATGGGTAAAACTCTTGGAAAAGACAAGGAAGAGGGTAAATTAACTTATGTTTCTTTATACGGGTTAGAAGAGTCAAAATGTAAACTTTCTTGCCTATTTGAAAAATGCCATGATATAATGGAGAAACAGAATTTCCAATCAGAGATTTTTAAGGATATGATTGAGAGTATAGAAAAGAGAGTAGGTATTTAATGGAATTTATTAATATATTCAGACAGACTGTTGCAAATAACGGTTATGAGGTTATTTCTTGCGCTTTAGCATCTGCGTTTTTTGCACAGGTAATCAAGTTTATATTATTTACTATAAAAACCAGAAGAATTAATTTTAAAATATTTTCAACAACCGGCGGAATGCCGAGTGCTCATTCAGCAGGCGTAATGGGTTTATCTACAATGGTTGGAATTTTGCAAGGGTATGATTCTTATCTTTTTGCAATTTCGTTAGGCTTTTCACTTATAATTATGTACGATGCAGCAGGACTTCGCAGAGCCGCAGGGAAAACCGCAGCTTGTTTAAATAAAATGATGGATGATTTTTATCATAATGATTTACAGGCAATGGGCGGAAAACTTAAAGAACTTCTGGGGCATACTCCTTTAGAAGTTTTTGTAGGTGCGTTATTTGGAATACTTTTCGCTTATTTATTCCATTCATTTATTATGGGTTAGGCAAAAATACTATTGTAATCTTTTATCCCATCTCGTAGAATTTTGTCTTTACCTAAACTTTCAAAGGTATCCAATTTTACTTGAGCTTTCAATGCATTCATAGTTTTTTCTACTAAAGCTTTATCAATATTATTTGAACCGTGGGTTACATCAAATAAACGATTCATCGCGCCAGATGTTTTTATTTCTTTTTTAAATATTTTTAGTATTTCAGCCAATTTTTTTGCAATCTTACTATCTGAAAGTTCCATCAACTTTTTTGTACATTCTTCTGTTAAAACAATTTCTTGAAGTTTACTCATCGGAGTTGTAACTTTCGGACCATAATGTTTTGCAATTTCAAGTTCAGTATCATTTGATAAAACCAAAGTATCATTTGTTTCTTTTAATGTTTGACGTTCAAATTCGTCAGCAATATTTTTCCAACGGGTTTTATTATTTTTTAAAGCTTTAACATTTAATTTTGCGGTAAAACTAACATTGTTATTAATTCTACTTTCCATTTATAATTTCTCCTTTTTTGAACATTACCATAAAATATCTAAATTTTGCAAAAATGAATCTTGTTTTTGTAAATTTTGAGCTTCTTGTTGTGCGATATTTGTTGCATTATCCCAAATAGGAATACTGTCAATTTCATCTTTGGATAAAGCTTTTTCTATAGCTGTGACATATTTAGTTGTAGCTTGGTATACAGCATTTTTTACTTTATTTATATCAAGAATTTTTTTGAATTGTTCAGCAATTTTTTCATCTGACATTTTCATTAAATTTTCAATATCTTCCAAAGAAAATCTTGCTTCTATTTCATCACCATTTTTTGAATTTATAATCTCTGCATTTATTCCTTCGTTATATTCGACTATGTAGACTTTATCTTTCGGATAATCTTTTGTAATGTGGCTAAATTTTTTAGAAACATTTTTCCACCGTTGTTTTTCTAATACTTTACTTACATCCATTCTTGCAGTGAAATTAATATTGTTGTTAATTTGGGTCATATTTTCTCCTTTTTTCATTTGTATTAAAAACGGAGAAAATAAATTTTGCTACTTATGCAAATAATTCATGTTTTGGTTTTGTAGAACGTAATACGCACATCCCCAGCCTGAAACATCTCCGTTTTCTTCTTCAGCCATTCGGATTGCCTGAGATAGTATTGATTGGGTTTCTCTTAAG
>CAMDYM010000088.1 GCA_945910425.1 uncultured Candidatus Melainabacteria bacterium
TTTATATTTACCCCTACAGTATAATAAGCCCTCTTTTTGCGGCAATAATTACTGCTTCATAGCGGTTTCTTGCACCGAGTTTGTGGATTGCGTTAGCAATATGAGCTTTTACCGTATGGTCTGAGATAAATAAAATCTCGGCAATTTCTTTATTTGTTAACATATTTTTTGCTTTATCTACGACTTCAAGTTCTCTTTTTGTTAAACTTTTTTTTGTTTTATTATCCATTACTATTCTAACTCCTTGCAAATTATAATAACAAACAATTAGCCGTGATACCAGTTAGCCGTACGGCTTATTTTTAAGATACAACGACTAATTTTATTTATTCTTCTTTATCTGCGCCGAGTTTTTCTTGAAGTGCAGCCATAGCTGTTTCCAGGTTTTGTCGTAATTCATCACGGGTAATTTGTTCATTTCCGTCAGAATTAATGAGTTTCATACTTTCTTTTATATGTTCTTTCACGCTATCATTTATATCTATACCTTGTTGAGATAATGAGCTTTCTATAAACGCTTGACATTCGTCAGCACTTAATGTTCCGTTCTTATCTTTGTCGCCATATTCAAAGAATGCATCAATTTCATCTTCACCTTCAATAGATGCATCATTATGCATTTTTAGTTCTTGAAGCTCAGATGAATTAAGAGTTTTACAAAATCCCAAAACCTTAAATTTTCATTAAGATTTCCTTATTAATATATGTTTATGATAAACTTTAAGTAATTATTAAACTTGGAGAGGTATATTAATAAATGATAAAAATGTTATTAAAGCTTTTGGGGGATCCTAACGAGAAAAAAGTTAAGTCTATGATGGGAATTGTTGAACATATTAATGCTTTGGAGCCTGAATTTGCTAAGTTAACAGATGAACAATTGAGAGCAAAGACAGATGAATTTAGGGAAATTTTATCAAAGCGTCCTACATCAAAAAATTATAAAGAAGATTTAAAGTTAGAAAAAGAAGCTTTAGACAAGATTTTACCTGAAGCCTTTGCAACTGTTCGTGAAGCAGGTAAGAGGGTATTAAATATGCGCCATTTTGATGTTCAGTTAATTGGCGGATATTTCTTGCATAACGGACATATTGCAGAGATGAGAACAGGTGAAGGTAAAACTTTGGTTGCGACTTTGCCTGCATATTTAAACGCGTTAACAGGAAAAGGTGTCCATGTTGTTACGGTAAATGATTATCTTGCAAAACGTGACAGTGAATGGATGGGAAAAATTTACAGATTTTTAGGCTTAACTGTCGGTGTTGTATTATCTAACGGTGAAGGCGCAAGAGATTTTGAGGTAAAGCGTGAGGCTTACAGATGCGATATTACATACGGTACAAATAACGAATTTGGTTTCGATTATTTGAGAGATAATATGGCAGGCAGTGTTGAGATGCTTGTACAGCGTCCGTTTAATTACGCAATTATCGATGAAGTTGACAGTATTTTGATTGATGAAGCCAGAACCCCATTAATTATAAGCGGCAGATTGGCTCAATCCGAAGATACTTATCGTATGATGGCAAAAATTGCACCGCAACTAAAAAAAGAAGTTGACTATACGGTTGATGAGAAGAATAAGAACGTTATTTTAACCGAAGAAGGTATTGACCATGCCCAAGAATTAATCGGGGTAAAAGATTTGTTTGATATTCAGACTCAATATGCTCATCACTTGTTGCAAGCCCTAAAGGCAAAAGAATTATTTGTAAAAGACACCGATTACGTTGTAAGAAACGGTGAAGTAATGATTGTTGATGAGTTTACAGGGCGTTTAATGGAAGGTCGTCGCTGGTCAGACGGCTTGCATCAGGCGGTAGAAGCAAAAGAAGGTGTTGAAATTCAAGACGAAACACAGACTCTTGCAAGTATTACATACCAAAACCTGTTCAGATTATATCCGAAACTTTCAGGCATGACAGGTACTGCAATGACGGAAGAAGCAGAATTTGGCAAGATTTATAACCTTGAAGTTACTGCAATTCCGACAAACAAACCTGATATCAGGGTGAATTATCCTGATGTAATTTATAAATCAGAAGTCCAAAAATATTTGGCAGTGGTTGATGATATTGTAGCTCAGCACAAAATCGGAAGACCTGTTCTTGTGGGTACAATCAGTATTGAAAAATCAGAATATGTATCAAATCTTTTAAGGCAGCGCGGAATAAGACATAATGTATTGAATGCTAAACACCACGAAAAAGAAGCATATATTATTGCACAGGCGGGCAGATTAGGCGCAGTAACAATTGCAACAAATATGGCAGGTCGCGGAACAGATATTCTATTAGGTGGTAATGCCGAATACCTTGCAAAAGCTACCCTTGAAGAACAGGGAATTAATGAAGCACACCCTGATTACGAAAGACTTAAAGATGAGGCATTGGCTCAGGCAAGAGCAACAACAGAATATGAGCATGCCAAAGTTGTTGCTGTCGGAGGGCTTCACGTAATCGGTACAGAGCGCCATGAATCACGCCGTATTGATAACCAGTTAAGAGGTCGTGCAGCACGTCAGGGCGACCCGGGTTCAACAAGATTTTTCTTATCATTAGAAGATAATTTGATGAGAATATTCGGCGGTGAAAAGATTACACAACTTATGACCGCATTAAATGTTCCTGAAAATATGGCGATTGATCATCCGCTTATCACAAAACGTATTGAATCAGCTCAGAAAAAAGTTGAAACATTCCACTTTGACATGAGAAAATCAGTTCTTGAATATGACGATGTTATGAATATTCAACGTGAAAAGTTCTACCGTCAAAGACGCAGAGTCATAACAGGTGAAGGCTTGCAGGATGATGTCTGCTATATGATGGAACGAGAAGTTGACAGACTTATGAAAAGTTACATTTCACCTGAGCAAAAAGTTGAAGAGTATGTATATGATGATTTGCAATCCATGATTCGTGAACTTCATTCAACAGTACCTCAACTGTCATCTTTTGAGGTATCTGATATCCAAAACATGCGCTTTGAACCTATGTATAACAAAATTAAAGATTTTGTTATAGAAGCTTACAAAAGTCATGAAGTTGATATTATTAATTTCTATAATCAGGTAGTGCAGGATTACGGTGCGGGATATGAACTTCAAGAACCTTTCAGCTCAAATAATATTGTAAGACAACTTGAAAAAGATGTTTTACTAAAAGTTGTTGATAACAAATGGATTGACCACCTTCATAATATCGACATGCTCCGTGACGGAATAGGTCTGAGGGCATATGGACAGAAAGATCCTTTGATTGAGTACAAAAAAGAAGCTTATGATTTATTTAATAAGATGATGTATGAAATCCAAAGTGAAACTGTAAAACATTTGTTTAGAACAAGATTTGGAGTTCAAGTGGTAAACCATGCTCCTGATTTACCTGAAACGGAAGAATAAATATAATAAAAAAGAGTCTGTAAGGACTCTTTTTTACTGGCTAAAATCTGGTAGCATCAAGGGTTTTAAAATTTTCTCAAAAAATTTTTAAAAAAAATAAAAAAAGTGCTTGCATTTTAATTTTTTTTGTTTTAGGATAATAGACGTGCACAGCGCACAGATAAATTTTGAAAACCGAATATGAATAGCAAAAAAGATTTTTAAAATTTATTTCAAAAACTACTTGACAATAAAAATTGACGTAGTAATATAAAGGAACCGCGAGTGAGCGGTTTGATAAATACCCCGATAGCCAACACAAGAGGAATTGTGAAGCGTTGGTGGTGAAAATATCGGAACATTGAAAACAGAATAGCTGAAACGAAAGTTGTGACAAACAACAACTTG
>CAMDYM010000089.1 GCA_945910425.1 uncultured Candidatus Melainabacteria bacterium
GGAGTTATACCTTTTTTGTGGATATCTGTGCCGTTTGGTGTCAGGTATTTTTGGATTGTAATATTTATACCTGCGTTATTCGGAAGTTTGTTAATTTCTTGAACAAGTCCCTTACCGAATGACTGAGTTCCGATAAGAACGGCTCTTTTATTGTCTTTCATAGCACCTGAGAAGATTTCACTTGCAGATGCTGAACCTTTATCTAAGATTACTACAAGCGGTTTTTTTGTAAGAACTCCGCGCGATGCTCTGCTTGTTTCTTTGTATCCGTCGCGGTCAACAGTACTAACAATTGCACCGCCGTCAAGGAACATATCGGAAATGTAAATTGCGTTACTTAATAATCCGCCCGGGTTTGAACGCAAGTCGACGATAAACGCTTTTTTATCAGGTGAATTTGTCAGGATTTGTTGAAACTCTTTAGATGCGTTTCTGCTGATAAATGAGCTTAATCTTATGTAGCCGATGTCTTTTGGCATTTTTATATTATCAGGAATTTTTTGTGAAATTGATTTAATTTCGATTTCGGCACGGGTAATGGTATAAGTCTTTGGCTCCATATCTTTTCGTTTAATAAGTAATGTCACTTGAGTTCCTTCTTCTCCGCGAATTTGATCGGCAGCCTTGTCTACGGTAATTCCTTTTGTGCTTTTACCGTCAATTGCAAGTATTTCATCGTCAGCAAGAAGTCCTGCTTTTTCTGCAGGAGTATCTTCAATTGGTGCTATAACCATTAGTTTACCGTCTTTTACGCCTATTTGAATCCCGATACCTTTTAATGAACCTTTAATTGAACCTGTTTCGTCTGCAAATTCTTTGGGATTTAAAAATTTTGTATATGGGTCATTTAAGCTTGCAATCATTGTGTCAATGGCAACGTAAGCGTCTTCATTTGTTTTTATGACATTGTCATATTTGTGGCGCCATTTACCCCAGTCTTGTTCATTATTTGTCTGATCAACGTATTTTGAATTAATAAGCCTCCAAACATTGTCGTATAACTCAATCGGGGTTGACGCGTGTACATTTGAGCGGATAACCCAGCCAAACATAAAAATAAATACGCTTAAAAATATAATACTTTTTTTCATTAGTTTTCTCATTCTTATTTACACCTCCAATAATCCCTTCCATATAGTAGACGAAACTGTAACAAAAAAGTTTCATTTATTTTGGGATTATTACTGAGCATATATTAACACATATAAAAAAAAATGTGAAATTTTAAATCCCACATTCATTTGAATACTGTATATATTATTTTTTGTTAAACTGTAAAAGTTTTAACCCTAGTGCTTTTTGCTTAGTTTTAACGTCGGGAAGTTCGTAGCATTTAATGCAGCGGGCTTCGTAGGTTTCGTCCCCGCCAATCATAATAAGCGGAGAATTTTTATCGGCAGGATGTCCGTCGATTAATCTTTGGGTACGTGTAGCATGCTCGCATCCACATTTCATACAAACTGCATGTAATTTATCAACTTTTGTTGCTATACACATCAATTCAGGCATAGACCCGAACGGTTCAGCTTTAAAATCAAGCTCTAATCCTGTACCGATAACCTTTTTACCTTCGTTCATAAGTTGTGTGATAACTTTTACAATATTAGAATCAAAGAATTGTAACTCGTCAATTGCAACAACTTCAGCATCTTTTACAAAATGCATAATCTCAATTGAATGTTTAACCTTAACCGCGTCAAGCCATAAGCCGTTTCTTGATTCAATATAATCACCTTTTGTACGAGTATCAACATCAGGTGAAATTACTTTAACTTTTTTCTTAGCAATAATACAACGTCTTATTCTTCTTAAAAGCTCTTCGGTTTTACCGCAGCTCATCGGACCTGTGATTATTTCAAAACTGTATCCGTCCATATTTCCCTTTCTCCCAAAAGCATGTTCCTTGTTTAATTATAAAACTTAAAAATTTAATTTGGAAGTAATTGTTAATGAATGTTATAACCGAATTTTTTATCAAGAATTTTGTCTTTTAATTTCTTGAACCCGCTGCCGTAGAAGTATCTTAACTGTTCAGGGAACCTTTCATAAATATCCAAAAGGTACATATCATGAACAATAAATTCTTTCATTAAAAAAGCAATATCTTTGTTTTGTGTCCAAACAACTTGGGCTTCAATGCGCCCAAAAACAGATTCTTTGTTATCTGCAAGTAGATAAATCATTCTGCTTCCTGTTTGGTGTTCAATTTCGGCAGCTCCTGCATGCTTATAGACAAGCCCGAACATATATTCAAAGTTTCCGTAACCCGTGATTTTTATATCAACTCCGCGGTTGTAGGCTTCTGTTATGAATGATTCTATTTGCTTAAAATCTTCAGCCCAGATTTCAATGTAGATGGAGTCTTGAGCGTTTTTGATGACTTCTTTTAATTTATCGATATTGTTTTCGTATCCGCAAACAGTGTGAATGGGTTCGTTATAATTTTCTTTAACTTTAGGCAGCTTCTTTTCAAGGTAATCTATTGTTGAATTGATTTTGCGTTTAAACCTTTTGGTAAGTTCTTTTGGTGAAATCGGGTTATATTTTTGAGGTTTTTCGTTTGTCGAAAATACGATACTTTCAGCCTCAAGTGATTTTAATGCGTCATAAGCTCTTGCTTGCGGAATATCAGCCAATTGTGAAACCTCATAACCTGTTGCAGGATATTTTTTTAACAAAGCAATATAAACCTTTGCTTCGTAAGAGTTAAATCCGAATTCTTTAAGTTTTTCAACAAGATTATCCATAAACGGATTGTAACAGAGTTTTTTGAATTTGTAAACTTTTGTAACTTTACGGCTTCAAATTCTAAAGATAAAACGAATTAATGCCGATATAGGAATTAAGTAAAGATTATAATGCCTAAATTTGGTAGAAAGGACAATATGAAAATTTACAAAAACAGAGGCAAACCTTAACAATAAATATACTTGCTTAATATTTCTTAATGGTGTGTATCTCTTTAGTATTGCGTATTTATATAAGAAATATGTATAAAGTATATAAAATTAGTAAATTTTTAGTCATAAAAATTGTTTATAAAAATAAAATGGAATTTAATACAAGAACCTATAAGAAAGGATGAAGAAATTATGGCAGGAGTAAATGGTGCAGGCAACAACCAAACAGTAGCACAATTACAAGCACAGATTGCGGAGTTACGGAAACCCGAGAATGGCGGAGTCGCAGCTAACCGTGCAAAGATTGAAGAACTGAATCAAAAAATAGCAGACGCTCTAACAGGAAAAATTGACGGAGATATGGTAACAGTGACAACTGACCAGACAAAGGGCGGAGATTTATTTGTCCGCGGAACAGATTCACATGTTGCAACAAGAGAAGATATAGCTGCGCAAGAAAGATATACAGATGATTCTGCAATCAGAGACGAATTTTGTAAACCAACAATGACAAAAGCAGAATTTGAAAGACTTGAAAAAGAGTATAATGACTTAAAGAAAGCGCATGATGATATAATAGATGAACAAGCAAAATTAGATAGAGAAATGTATGATTTGATATACAAAGGTGCAACAGAAAATTCACCGGAGTATATTGCATTACAACAAAGACGAGATGTAGTAACAGCCAAATTAAACGATCCGAAATTTAACGGATTGGCAGAAATGGGTATTCGCGTAGAACG
>CAMDYM010000090.1 GCA_945910425.1 uncultured Candidatus Melainabacteria bacterium
CGCATTATCAGGAAATTTGCGAGTATATTATTGAAGATGAGGCGCAGGATTCATCTTCCGTTCAACAGGAATTGATTGCACTTTTATCGGGTAAACACAAAAATGTAATCCGCTGCGGAGATGTGAATCAGTCGATTACTGCAACTTTTTCAAACGCTGATGTTGAAGGTTTCAGAAGATTTATTACTGAAAATTATAATGTTTCGATGAATTGTTCTCAGCGTTGTACAAAAGATGTTTGGAAATTCGCAAACAACCTTGTTGAAAGTTCTTCTCAAAATGACGATACAAAAGATGCATTTTTCAAAATGTTTATGGCACCTGTTGAGGGGCGTAATCCTAAATCTGACAGGGCGCAGGCTGTTGAAGGCAAGATTTTTGACTCAGGACTTGAAGAGAAAAATTATGTTCTGAAAGTTATTAAAGAAACCCTGTCAAAACACCCCGATTATACCGTGGGAATTTTACTGCGTAATAATTATCAGGTTGCCTCTTGGCAAAGTTTGATTGAAAACAGCGGGTTAAAGGTTATTACAAGAAACCAGTGCTTAGAGCAAAAATCCATATTTAAAGCCATTTATGCTGTTATGAAAATGATTTTGACACCGTTTGATAATGATGTTATTGCTACAAATTTTGAGGTTTTGACGGATTTAGGGTTCTATAAGCGAGGTTTGGCAGGTGAAATCAGAAAGTACGAAAACCCGTTTATCCAAGTGAATGCGGATAATATTGATAATCTTCCGTTAGAACAGTTTTACTGGGATTTGAATTACTGGGTAAGTCTTTGCTATCTGACGCCTGATGAGTTAGCCGTAAAAATCGGGATGTATTTTTTCAAAAGTGAAATCGAAAAATCTAATATTCACCTGATTTCGACTTTGATTAAGCGAATATGTATAAGAAATAATTCGCTTGAATATGCAATAAATCGGCTTTCCGAACTTTCTAAGAAACCTAATTTGAGCGGTTTTAAGTTCTTCTCGGAAGAAGATGAAGATGATAAATCATTTTTAGCCGGTAAGATTCAAATTATGACTATGCACAAATCTAAAGGGGATGAATTTAATCTTGTATTTTTACCTGAAATGAGTGAAAAAAATCTTCCTCTAACGCTTGAGGGGATAAGTTTAAAATCTTCTGATTTTATGGAATCGGTTAAAAATCTTAATCCGAGTTATACAAAAAAATCAGAGTATGAATTAAAACAAGAAATTCTTTCCGAAAATTTGCGTCTGCTTTATGTTGCAGTCACAAGAGCTAAAAACAGGCTTATCTTTACGGTGTCTTCAAAAACTAAAACACGTTACGGTAAAGAACAGCAAAATGACCCGAGTACTATTTTTGAGCATATGATGGAGGGGTGTAATGTTTAATAATTTTTCGCCGAATATGTTAAAAACCTATAAATCCTGTCCGAGAAAATATTTTTATCAGTATGTTGAAAATATTCAGGTTCCAAAGTCTTCTATCCCGTTTGAAAAAGGTAAGAAAATTCACGCCCTTGCAAATTATTTTCTTCAAGGGGTAAATATTTCGCGTATTGAAACGGCTTTGACAGAGTCTGAACGACAGGCATGGGAACTTTTACTTAATAATCCTTATTTTAGAAAAGATTGTCTGCATTCCGAATACACTTTAACCTGCAAGTTAGGTGAATACCGGGTCGGCGGGAGATTGGATGCCGTTGTATGTGACGGTGAAAATTATTATATTTTAGACTATAAAACAGGCTCAATCCCGAAAAATCCTGAGTATGATTTCCAAACAATGGTTTATTTGCTTTGCCTTGACAGAGTTTTAGCTTCTTATGAGTCATTGTCTTTTGTTTACATTAACTTAAAAGACCGCAAAGATTACGTTATAGAATTTGACCCCAAACTTAAATCAAAATATGAAGAGTTAGTTGAAGAAGCATGTCAAAAAATAAGTTCTGATACTCTTTATAATCCGTCTGAAACAGCCTGTCAAAGATGTGAATATTCTAAAATTTGTTCAGCTATTTAATTCAAAATTTTGTACTTCTCTGATGTATACTTAACAATTCAGTTGTCATTCCGGGCTTTGACCCGGAATCTGTCAATGCTGATATATTTCATCAGGGTTTTTATTAGCATGGATAGACTCTGAATTAAATTCAGAGTGACCTTTTTATTTTTATTTACCCTCCTCCTGTTCATGTTATAATTAACTTTGTATAAAGGGAGAAATATAAAGATGTTAGATTTTATTCAATCGCATGGCATGCTTATTTCAGGTGCAATTCTTTTAATTGCATACGTTTTTATTGCCAGCGAAAAAATTCAAAAATCTGTAGTCGCACTTGTCGGCGCATCGTTGACAATGTTACTCGGATTAATTCCGTTATCTTTACATTTGGAAGATAACGTTAAAGGCGTTTTTGAATACGTCGATTTTGAGGTAATTTTCTTACTTATCGGTATGATGATTATCGTTAATATTGCAAGCAGAAGCGGTGTATTCAAATGGATGGCACTTAATTTATTGAAAGCTACAAAAGGACACCCGAAAACTGTACTATTTGCACTGGCTGCATTTACGGCAATAGCTTCAGCATTTTTGGATAACGTTACAACCGTTGTTCTTATGATGCCTATTACTTTTGTTATTGCAAAAGAATTTGAAACAGATCCTGTACCGTTTTTGATTACAGAAGTTTTAGCGTCAAATATTGGCGGTACGGCAACTTTAATCGGTGACCCGCCAAATATCATTATTGGTACCCGTGCAGGTTTAAGTTTTATGGACTTTGTTAAAGAATTAACTCCTATTGTTGCTGTAATTTTCCTTATTGCAGTCGGAACTTTGGTATTCTTATTTAGAAAAGGTCTTAAAGCTACTCCTGAAAAAATGGAACATATTGCTAATTTGGATAATTCTAAAACAATTACTGACAAAAACTTAATGATTCGTTCGGTAATTACTCTTGCTCTTGTAATATTAGGGTTTGTAACTCATGATATTACACATATTTCAGCATTTGTATTTGCTGTTGCAGGTGCTTCGTTCTTATTATTGTTCGAAAAACCAAAAGAAATTTACCGAGATGTTGAATGGTTAACAATATTCTTCTTCATAGGTTTATTTATTATTATTGGCGGATTTGAAGCTAACGGTGGTATTAAGTTCCTTGCCGATCAATTGATTACATTGACTCACGGAAGTCTTGAAGCTGCAACTATGATTATCCTTTGGGCTTCAGGTATTTTATCAGGTATTATCGATAATATTCCGTATACAGCTACAATGGCACCGTTGATTTCAGAACTTATTAACCCTGCTAATCCTAACGCTATTACCGGTCACACACATGCTCTATGGTGGGCACTATCACTGGGTGCATGTTTAGGCGGAAACCTTACAATTATCGGTGCTGCCGCTAACGTTTTAGTCAGTGAAACAGCAGCTTCTAAAGGTTATAAAATTTCGTTCTTAAGATTTATGAAATACGGCGCATTAGTTACGTTTATTTCATTAACGTTAAGTTCAGTTTATTTGTATTTTAAGTATTTACACTAATTATAAAAGACCCTCATTTTATGAGGGTCT
>CAMDYM010000091.1 GCA_945910425.1 uncultured Candidatus Melainabacteria bacterium
TAACTTGTGTAGGAGCAAGCCAAGTAGGGAATGCGCCTGCATAGTGCTCGATTAAGATTCCGTGGAAGCGTTCCATAGATCCAAATATTACGCGGTGAAGCATAATCGGAGTTTTCAATTGACCATCTTTATCCTGGTATTTTATATCAAATCTTGCAGGAAGGTTGAAGTCAAGCTGAATTGTAGCACACTGCCAAGTTCTGCCGATAGCGT
This sequence comes from uncultured Candidatus Melainabacteria bacterium, assembly GCA_945910425.1. Lineage (GTDB taxonomy): Bacteria > Cyanobacteriota > Vampirovibrionia > Gastranaerophilales > Gastranaerophilaceae > Zag111. Next base: position 214 of record CAMDYM010000091.1, read on the forward strand.
CTTTAATTTTAAAGTCAATTTTCGGTCCGTAGAATGCGCCGTCGCCTTCGTTGATGTCGTATTTCATACCGCGCCTGTCCATAGCTTCTTTCAAGCCTGCTTCTGCTCTGTCCCAGTTTTCGATTTCTCCGACAAAACTTTCAGGACGGGTTGATAATTCAACTTCAAATGACATGTTAAATATTGCCATTGTATCAGCTACAAAGTCAATAATTGCGTTAATTTCATCAACTAATTGTTCAGGGGTACAGAAAATGTGCGCATCGTCTTGAGTGAATCCTTGAACACGGGTTAAACCTGATAATGCGCCTGATTTTTCTTTACGATAAACCGTACCAAGTTCAGCCATTCTTAAAGGTAATGAACGGTAAGAATATCTGTTTGCTTGATAAATCAAGATGTGGAACGGACAGTTCATAGGTTTTACTACAAATTGTTCATCTGAATCTTCATCTTTTTGGATAAAGAACATATTTTCTTTGTAGTGATCCATGTGACCTGAGATTTCCCATAATTTAGATTTAGCAATTTGCGGAGTTTGAACGATTACATATCCGCGTTTTCTGTGTTCTTCTCTCCAGTAGTTTTCAATTTGTTCTCTTACTGTGTAAAGATTTGGATGCCATAAAACAAGCCCTCCGCCGATTTCTTCCCTTACAGAGAACAGGTCAAGTTGTTTACCTAGCTTTCTGTGATCGCGTTTTTCAGCTTCTTCAATGAATGTTAAATAAGCTTGTAAGTCTTCTTTGTTCCAGTAAGCTGTTGCATAAATTCTTTGAAGCATTTTGTTATTTTCATTACCGCGCCAGTATGCGCCTGCAACTTTTAGTAACTTAAATGCGTTAGCTTTAATATATGAAGTATTAGGAAGGTGAGGACCTGCACAAAGGTCGTTAAATAAAGCGTTACCGTCTTTGTCTTTTGTAATATACAAAGTCGGATTGTCGTTTTTGTGTTCTTCCAATAATTCTGCTTTGTAGATTTCGCCTTCATCCTTGAAAGCTTTAATTTGAGCTTCAACATCAGGAATTTCGTACTTTTCAAATGTAAGATTTTGTTTGATAATTTCTTTCATTTTTTCTTCAATTTTAACAAGGTCTTCTTCTGTGAAGGCATGACCGTCAGTTAAATCAAAGTCGTAGTAAAAACCGTCGGCTGTTGCAGGTCCTATTGCTAACTTTGCAGATGGGAACAAGCTTTGAACGGCTTGAGCCATGATGTGTGAAGTTGAGTGTCTTAAGATACTCAAAGTTTCGTTGTTCTTTTCCATTTTTCTTCTTTCTATCCTTTCGGGTATTGGTAAATCTTTTCGGTTAAACCGTTTCAGTCAAAAACATTTGAAAGAATTATTTACCCCCGGGGCGGATCCCCCTAACTAAACTAACATATAAATTATAGCATAAAATGGTAAAGATAGGTTTTAATGTAAATAATTCATATTTTGATTTTGTAATACATAAAACGCGCATCCCCAGCCGTTGCCTGTTTTTGTGCAGGTCCTTTGCCAAGGTGAATCTGAATCGGGTGCTCCAAGTGGTTTAATTGAGTTTGTACCATTTTCGTAAACAAAGACAAACAGGTCTTTACCATAAACATTTGGAAGATATTTACCGTTTACATCAATCCAGAAAGTTATGTATCTTGTTGATTCCATTGGTCCCCTCCACCAAATAGAACTCCCGTTTAGAAGGGTTATTTTGTAACAATCAGTTCTACTTATAGCATATTCTCCATGATTTGTTCCATTTAGTTGTTTATAGGTTTGTTTTTGTACACAGGCATATTTGGTATCTTTAACACCGCAATCTGTTGCAATTTTTAAAAAAGGTTTAAGATTGTTTGCAATAATTTCTGCGGATGCTGTATTAGCTCCGGTTAATCCCCATCCGCTTACATCTCCGTACTCTTCCTCTGCCATTCTTATTGCTTGGGCAATAATAGATTGAGTTTGACGAAGTTTCGATACTGTTTGGCGTTCAAAGTTTTTCTGTATCAGGTTAGGAATAGTCATCGCTGCTACTACTCCTATTATACCTAATGTTATTAGCGTTTCAGCTAAAGTAAAACCTTTCATACGACCTTCTCGCGTTCTAATACTAGCACAACTTGTTCTTAATTTAGCACTAATATTTAATTTATGCAAGATGTTTATTTGAAGAATAAAAAACTGATGCAGCAAATTTTGTCGGGAATTATTAAGCGTTACAGGCAGGATAGGAACAAGTCCATAAGTCTTATTTCTGACGAAATAGGGATGACAAAATCAATGTGGGCAGATTTGGAAAAAGCTATAAAAGACCCTCAGTTATCTACTTTGTGGCGGGTATCCGAGGCGCTTGATATACCTTTATCTGTTATTGTTATTGAATTGGAAAAGGCTTTGGGTAAAGATTTTACATTGATTGGTTAATTATTGATTGGGCGGCTAAATATCCTGTAGACCAACAATTTTGGAGGTTAAAACCACCGCAAAATCCGTCGATATCAAGCACTTCTCCACAAAAATATAACCCTTGATATTGCTTACTTTCCATGGTCTTTGAATTTACCCCTTTTAAATCAACACCGCCGCAGGTTACGACTTCTCCGTCAGGAACTTTTCCTGTTACGGTTACTTCAAAGTTAGTTAGTTTGTTTAAAATTTTGTCACGAGTCTTACCATTAATTTTGTGACAAGGGGTTTCGGGGTTGATATCCATATTCTGTAAAATCCGCACAGCTAATGATTTTGGAATAAATTCGCCGAGTAAATTTTTTATTTCTTTGTGTGAATTTTTATTTAAATGTTCCTGCAAGTTAAACGGGGGGATAAGTTCAAAAGAAAGTTCGTACGGCATTTCTTTTCGAGCGTTTATGGATGATATTTTATAAACTTGAGGTCCCGAAATTCCTTTATGCGTAAATAAAATATCATTTATCGAAACGCCTGCAATTGATGAAAAATCTTCTTTTGTAACCAGACCGACAAGTGATTGAGTCGGGGCTGTAATATCTGCAAAGTCTTTTATTAGTTCAAAATTTGAATGTCCGCCGATTGCGATAACAACACAATCAAACGCGTAAGAGCTTTTATCTGTTACTACTTTCCAGCAATTTTCAAGTTTTTCTAATTTATTTATCCCTTCTTTTACAAATTTACATTTTGAAAGCGATTTTAAAATGTAATCCCGAACAGCGGATGCGGAATTTGATATCGGAAAAATTCTGTTATCTTCTTGAGTATAAGTTTTTATACCTATTTTTTCAAAAAACTCTATTGTGTCTGAAGTTCCGAATTTTGAAAACACAGAGTATAAAAATTTTTCACCGCGCGGATAGTTTTTTGCAAGTTCTTTAAAATC
>CAMDYM010000092.1 GCA_945910425.1 uncultured Candidatus Melainabacteria bacterium
AGAATGCACGGTGATGCTCAATTTGCAGGTTCATCATCTGTTCCTGCTCACGTTGAAATGATGGGGGTTATCGGTATGGGTAACAACCCTATGGTTGGTGCAACTGTTGCATGTGCTGTTGCAGTTTCTGAAGCTATGAGTAAATAGTTGATAAAAGTTAAATAAATTATAGACCGAATTTGTCATTCTGAACTGGATTCAGAATTTTAAATTCGGTCTTTTAATTGCTTTTTTGTTAAGCAAAAATTTAAATTTTGCATGTTTTGTATATCAGGTTTATATATGCTGAACCTCTTTTGTAGACAGCATTACAGATTGTTAACAACATTACAATAGAAAAGGCAAATTTTTAAAAAAGAAAACGTTTATATATATGTAAGGGGAATGCATGTTAAGCGTTCGATAGAAAGTAAGATTTAATATTTGATAGTAATGAAAAATAAAAGGATATAAGTAAAACAAGTTTTTTTATACTCTCTCTCTCTCTCTTAATATCCTCGTGTTTATTTAATGTTGCCATAATCTGGCAACTTTTTTTTGCTTTAGTTACTGGGGGTTAAGGGGTAAAATGTGATTTTCAAAAGAATAGAAAAATATAAATTTGCTCCACTTTTGCGACGCTTATTTTAAAATACTTAACTTTTGGTTCTTTTTATATTAAAATTGGTAGCATGAATAAACTTTTTGATTTTGATAAACAATACGGGAATGTGGTAGGAACGGATGAAGCGGGAAGGGGACCTGCGGCGGGCGGAGTTTTTGCCGCTGCGGTTTATTTTCCTGAGGTTACATCAGGCTTAATTGCGGATTTAGACAGAGTTAATGATTCTAAAAAGTTATCAAAGTTTGCCCGTGAAAATCTGTATGATGTTATTAAATCTAATTCTATAAATTCGGTTGTTTGTATTGAGGTTGAAGAAATCGAAAGGATTAATATTTTAAATGCATCTTTAAAAGCAATGAAACTGGCATGCGAAAATGTTATTCAGACAGCAAAACTGGAGGATTTTATCACGCTTGTTGATGGTAACAAGGCTATAAGGGATTATACATATCCGCAAAAATATATAATAAAAGGTGACGGTCAATCAGCTTCTATTGCCGCGGCAAGTATTTTGGCAAAAGTCGAACGTGATCGTTATATGGATGATTTAGCGTCTGAATATATAAATTACGGTTGGAACAGGAATGCGGGTTATCTTACACCTGAGCACCTTCAGGCGATTGATGAATATGGCTTGACAAAGTACCATAGAAAGTCTTTTTTACGTAAGCATTTTGAGAAACAAAAACAACTTACCCTGTTTTAAGTATTAATATTTGTTAACAATCAACGTAAAAAGTTAAAGTTTTTGAAAAATATTCCGATAGATAACTTGTAATCAGAAATCTAAGGAGTATTTTTAATGATGAAGAAGTTAACAGCACCTTCAAACAATGTATCAGAAAGTGTTGAATTAATATTAAGAGGAGCTAAAAAGCGCAGAATGTTAGCGTATTCAAATGCTAATATGATTAATTCTGATGCTGGGATTAAGGCTAATATTGCCGCAGTAAAATAAGACCTATCAAAAGTATAAGAAGAGAGTTTTAATAATCAAGCCGGAAGCAAGTGTGCACCCGGCATTTTTATTTTATAAGTTTTTACCAAAGCTTATCAAAATTTGTATTTTTTGTTTGATTTCGCAGTATAGTTCTTGGAAATAACCCGCCTTTATTAACCAAAGAGCAATATTCATCTGTTAAGGTTACAGACATTCCGTTACGGTTTGACATAATCATAAAATAAACATCATAACCCCATTTATTTGGACCGCTTTCACCATTTATGTCTAAAATAAGTGATGCTCCATAATAATCACTGCGATTGGGGAAAAAATAAACATAAGTTCCGTTTTTCATAACATAAGGTGTTGAAAATCTTGATGGAAATGAACAACTGTTATTTAAACTGCTACCGCCTTTGTTAAGGACTTCTGTAGCGGAGGGATATAATTTATTTCGGTTTGTCTTTATTGGTTGTAAACCTATAGTATTTGCCATATATTCTATCAGTGCCGGGCAGTCATTTGTTTGGGCTATATAAGCTCCCTTAGCCTCATATGCATAGCAATCCAGTCCTTCATCATTAGATGCTGCATTAATTGCGTTTTGGAGTACTGAATAGTTTTTTTTGAAAGCTGAATTAAAAGCTGCTCTTTGCCATTTTGAAATTAAATGAGGTATTGTTAATGCTGCAATTATTCCTATTATTCCAAGTGTTATTAGTACTTCTGCTAAAGTAAATCCTTTTTTGCGTATCATCTAAACCTCCATATATACAAACTTAAAAACAATAAAAGTTGTATTATAGTTTGATAATATTCAAATTAGTTTGTTTTGTCAAGGATTTGTATAATATAAAAATGGAGTTACGAAACGAATTAAAAAGTTTGATAGCAAAAAACGGCACAACTTTGAAAAAAGTTTGTGAAATTTTGACCCAAAAAACAGGGTATAATCATATCGGAAATAATATTACAAATAAATTGCGCAGAAAAACTATTAAATTTGAAGAGGTTCAAGAGATTTTGGATGTTTTAGGTTATCATATTGAATTTATTCGCAACGAGTAATTGTATCAAGAATGAATTTGCCTATTTTACCTTCGCGAAAATCTCTTAAAATGTAAACAGCTGTTCTTTCCCTGTCTGTTGAACCACCAGTTAAAAGCCAGTTTCGCTCTAACGAAATATTATCTATATTTAATTCTTTATCGTCTGGTAGTTTGTAAAATTCACGAAAAGCCTTTGCTTGTTTTTCATTTAAGCTGTCTAAAAGTTCCTGAGCGACAAGTTCATTTGAATAGGCATTTTCTGAAATTGCGTTGACGAATGCCAGTTTTCTTGCCTTAACTTGGTTTTCTTGTTTCATCGGGATAATTCCCGGGGTGTCAAGAAGTTCCAGTTGAGGATTTATTCTAACCCATTGCTGTTGGCGGGTTACGCCTGCTTTTGCACCTATTTTTGTTTTAGAAGAGCGGGTTAATTTGTTAATAATACTTGATTTTCCGACATTTGGCATGCCAACAACCATGACTCTTGCGGGACGTCTTAATAGCCCTTTTGCCATAATTGTTTGGATTCGGGGTTCTGACATTTGAATGGCTTTATTTACAATTGATTTTAAATCTTTAGAATTTTTTGCATCTGTAGGGATTACAGGGTAGCCTGTTTGTTCTTCCAATAATTTTATAAATGGTGCAAGTTCTGATTTAAGTGTTAAATCAGCTTTATTAAGCAAAATTAAACGAGGCTTTTGACCTAAAAGCCTCGTAATATTTTCATAACAACTTGAGATTGGTAATCTCGCATCAAGAACTTCAATTACGGCATCCACCAATGAAAGCTGTTCTTTCAGCTTTTTTTCGGCCTTAGCGATATGACCGGGATACCAGTGTATGTGAAGCTTATCTTTTTTCAATTTTTTCCTTAATACGAGTTGCTTTACCTGAACGTTCTCT
>CAMDYM010000093.1 GCA_945910425.1 uncultured Candidatus Melainabacteria bacterium
TTTTGAAGATTTAATGGAAGAGGGTAAAAAAGTACTTAAAAAACAAACCGAAGTATATAATATCGTCAGAGATTTTGATACTGATATGAGTCTTTTTGGCAATTGCTCTTTTGCTCAATGCGATGTTATGAATTTAGATAAGTTGTATAAACCAAACAGTGTGAATGTTCTTTTATACAGAAATGCATTGTATCACAGCTTGTGTCAAGGTGATAATATGTTCCGCTATATGAAAGACGGTTCTGAAAACATAATGGATGGCATTGCAAAACAAATGAATAAAATCTTAAAACCGCAAGGGCTTGTAGTTTTTGGCGAAGATGAAGGTATGCAAGGTATTAATAAAGATATCATTAAAGAAATAATGGAAAATAACGGTTTTAGGCTGCTTCAAGAAGATGATGCCGATAATATTTGGATGAAAGTTGAAGATATAGAAAAAGAATAAGTGTTTATATGAATGTCTATTTCTGTTTTTGTTCTAATATTCGCATACACTGCATTTAGGAATACAAGCGTTTTCGCAGAGAATTATTTTTATTTCTTCCCCTTGTTTTGCGTGGTATTTTAATCCCGGGGTTACTAATCCTGTTACAAGTCCTATAAAACATCCTACAGGAACACCGATTGCAGCAGCACCTACTGCGATTTTTTGAGGATGCGGGATAAATGCCAGTCCTGCGCCAGCACCTGCTCCTACTATCCCTAAGCCGACAGTAGATGCTGTAAGTTTTCCTGCTGTCATCCAGCCGTTTTCGACAAGCGAAAAATCTTTACTGAATGGTTTTGCTTTTACATCCAGTTCCGTTCCGTCAGGTAGTGTAAGTTTGTTTATGCTCAAATAAACCCTAGCGTTTTTATTGAACTTCTTTTGTGAATAAATTCCGCGAATATATCCCGTAAACTTTGAACCGATAGGGATTACCACTGTCCCGCAGTTTGTGGTTATGTCTTTTGGAACGTAAAAATATATATAATCGCCTTCTTTGGCGCATTCTGATAAAAATTTACATTCAAACGCAACTTTAATTATATTACCTTTGCAAAGAATATAGTAATTTTCTGTTTCATAAACGCTTGATGTTTGAGCTTTAGAATCAGCGTTTTTAATTGTGTCTGATGATATTATATGTTCTTGATTAAAGTTTGTATCGCAATCACACTCATTGTCGCAATCGGCAAATGCATATATAGGAATTATTCCAGATAACATTATTATTAACATTAATGACAGAAGTTTTTTCATATTCATACTATAATTTAAACTTCTTGTTTTTTTATTACCCGCTCGCCCTAGCCGGGTAATTTATAAATTTTCTTGTGATAGAATTATAAAAAATAGAAGGATTTATTATGGAACAAGTACAAGTAAAACCAAAACGTGAAATGTTGAATTATATAAATGTTTTTAGAGGGCTTGCAATATTGCTTATTGTTGCAGGGCATACTATGCAGTTTGGAAATAAAGGAACCTGGATAAATAATATTGCTTTTGAAGTTTTTACAGGTGGTACGGCACTTTTTATATTTATTTCGGGGTTTTTGTTTCAGCATTTATCCGACAAGTTTGAATATAAAACTTATCTCAAAAAGAAATGGACAAATGTTATTTTGCCTTATATTATAACAGCAATCCCGGGGATAATTTTATGTTTTACTCTTCCAGTTGTTTACGGAAACCCGTTTGAAGGATTAAACCCGTTAGTACAAATAGGTGTTTTCTTGACAACAGGCAGAGTTCATAATGTTCCGACTTGGTTCATTCCGATGATTGTAATTTTTTTCTTGTTTGCGGATGTGTTTATAATCCTTGAAAAGAAAAAAGTTTTATATAAATTTTTACCTCTGTTGCTTTTAGTAACTTTTTTGGTACCGAGAATTGATATTGAACCGTCATATTTGACAGGCATGAGCTATTTTGCTAAGTATATGGCTTATTTAAAATATATTTTGAACGGATTTGTGCATTTTTCTTCTTTGTATGTTCTTGGAATGTATTTTTCTGCCGATAAGTCAAAAATTAATCTATGTTATAAATATCGTTGGCTGTTAATTATTGCTATGATTGTGGCTTTTGCTGCCGATATATTTTTAAATCATAATTTTCAAATATGTAATAATACGATTTCAAAAATATTTTTAACATTAATAGTTCTTGGTTACTTAAAATATTATGATAAACCGATAAAGAATTGTGCATCGTTCAATAATGCAATTGATTTTATTGCAAAATACAGTTTTTCAATATTTTTTGTGCATTGGTATCTGATTTTTGCGTTTAATCAGTTGTTAAAAATTCCAAAAGTAATACCCGTAAATAATATGCTTGGATTGATATATGCTCTGGCTGTTGTAAGTATCAGGTATGTTACGGTTGTTGCAGTTAGCCTTGGGGTTTTATATTTATTAAAGAAACTATTAACAAAATTGAATGTAAAAAATACCCGTTCTATAATCGGGGTTTAGATATTTAATAATTACTTAGCATTTCTGAAAACATACCAAGCTGCTGAAGAGTTAGGTTCAACCGTGTTATTATAAAAAGTTACGGGAAAAATATCTCCCATTGATTTGCTGTCTACAACACAATTTCCGGCATTTTGTACGTGATATTGAATACTGCCTTTAGCGCATTTGACTTCTTTGTTGGGTTTTGATACGCCGTTTACGTCTATCAAGCCGTAATAGGCTGTACCAAAACGAATGTGACTATATTGGAAACAATAACATTATCCTCAATCTTTAATCCCGTCCCCAGCAGTATAAGGTTCTGTAACTGGAACTAAATATTCCCCATCAAGACTTTTTAATATAATTTACTTAGCTTCAACTTCTGTCATATATCCCTTCTAACTATTCTTCCATTCAACTCAAAATGTAAAATGGAGGAATTTTAGAGCAAACTTAGTGTAAACTTGTATATAAATCCCAAATCGGGGTACTTGATTTTTATTTTTTACGGAGCATAATAGAATTGTCGAGGGAAATTCCTAGACACGCGAAATAAATATCGCGGGTTGGAGCAGTCTGGTAGCTCGTCGGGCTCATAACCCGAAGGTCGTTGGTTCAAATCCAGCACCCGCAACCATTTATCAAAAGAGGGTTTCAGCAATTTTGGAACTCTCTTTTTTATGTTAAAATATAACCATTGTCACCAAATTGTCACTAAAGCGAG
>CAMDYM010000094.1 GCA_945910425.1 uncultured Candidatus Melainabacteria bacterium
AAAACCAAACGTCTTGCCCTAAACGGTGAATATAAAAAATCATTTGAAACAAGTTTTCTTTTCGCAAGAACAGATAAAAAAAATATTATTGATTACCTGTTGAAAAAGTTTACTCGCCAAAATTAATCTCATAACATGGGTAGGCTTTTGAACAACCTTCAAGTCTTTGAATCTTTATATCAACGCTTTCTGATATTTTGAATTTATTTGAATATTCTTCAATTGTAAGTTTTTTACTGTCATTTGGTACTATATAATACTTGTAAAAGTCTTCTCCCACATCATTTAGTACAATATATTTATCTTCTTTTTTTGAATATTTTATTTTTAAGGTTCCTTTTTGAAGTTCTGAAACTTTTATGATTTTGTAGCCATCAAAAAGTTTTTCTACTTCTTGAGTTGCAAGTTTTCTTGGTACAAATTTTACACCGTTAAAGATAACTTCATAATATTCAAAGTTTTTCGGGAAATACGAAAATAAAGCTTTATCTTTTAAAAATTCCTGACTGCCTTCACCTACCCAGACATCTTCTTTCGGAACTTGCAGATTCCCTGTAATAAGTCTGTATGTTGTATATCCTCCGTTACCTTCAAAACCTTGAACCTGTAAAATTATATCGTCTTTTGATAAATCGTCGTCATTTTTGCTGTAATTTCTCCATTCATGCTTGTTCATATTGAATGTCCAAATTTTTTGTCCGATTCTTGGGTAAGCGGATGTGTAATCTTCATTGTTTCTCTCTGAATCAAATAATAGCCCTGCAAAAAAGAAAATTACTATAACTGCAACAAGTGCCATAAATATATATCGTTTTTTCATGATTTATCCCTATCTAAATCGTAACACCTTTACAATAGCACAAAAAGCTTATTTTGAATAATTCTTAATAAACCTTATTCTTTCAGATATTGCCCGTATGGTGAATAGATTAAATTTTTCTATAATTGTTTAATATAATTAATCTTTTTCATACTTCCAGCTATTCTTAATTCCAACGGGCCTCGTATGAGGCTCTTTTTTTAGGCGGGGGTAAATATATATAGAAACAATCGGAAATTTTAAGATCCTGAATTAAGTTCAAAATGACAAAATTTCCGATTGTTTTTTACTGTTTTTATTTATCTAATCTCTTTTCTTAAGAGTAGGGAACGCTATAACATCACGGATTGACGGTGAGTTTGTCAGTAACATAATCAATCTGTCAATACCTAAGCCTAAACCGCCCATTGGAGGAACGCCGTGTTCTAAAGCGCAGATATAATCTTCATCTATCGGCATTGCTTCTTCATCTCCCGCAACTTTTGCTGCCATTTGAGCTTCAAATCTTGCTCTTTGGTCAATCGGGTCTGTAAGTTCAGAAAATGCATTAGAAATTTCCCATCCGTTAACACGTGTTTCAAAACGTTCTGTTAATCTTGAATTATCTCTGTGAACTTTTGCCAATGGCGATATATCTCTCGGGTAATCATAAATATGAATAGGTTGAATTAAAGACGGTTCAATTTTTTCTTCAAATACTCTTTCTACAACCTGCCCCCAGTTGTCGCAATCTTCAGCATCTACGTTAACTGATTTTGCTTTTTCTTTTGCTTCTTCAACTGTTTCAATTTTGTTAAAATCAATTCCTGTAGCTTCTTCAACAGCTCCAAGCATTGTTTTTCTATCCCAAGGAGGAGTCAAATCGATTTCGTTTTCTCCGTATTGAATTTTTGTTGTTCCTAAAACTTCCTGAGCAACAAATGCCACAAGATTTTCGGTTAATTCCATCATATCATTATAATCAACATAAGCCTGGTATAATTCCATCATTGTAAATTCAGGGTTGTGACGGGTGTCAATACCTTCGTTTCTGAAACTTCTGTTGATTTCAAAAATCTTTTCGCTTACTCCGCCAACCATAAGTCGTTTTAAGTAAAGTTCAGGAGCAATCCTTAAGAACATGTCCATATCTAAGGTGTTATGGTGTGTGATAAACGGTCTTGCGTTAGCCCCGCCGGCTTGCGGGTGAAGCATTGGTGTTTCAACTTCCATAAAGCCTTTGTTTATTAAATATTCACGAACTTTTTGTATAATTAAGCTTCTTTGTTGGAAAGTCTTTTTAACATCATCATTAACAATCATATCAACATATCTTTGACGATATTTTGTTTCAACGTCTGTTAATCCATGAAATTTTTCAGGTAACGGAAGTAAAGATTTTGATAAAATCTGTAATGAAGTAGATTTTATAGTTAATTCTCCGCGCGGAGTTCTTCTGACAGACCCGTAAAATCCTACGATATCACCAATATCAATAGTTTTAAGTGTTTGAATATCTTCAGGTGATAAGTTTTCTTTATGTGAGAAAATTTGAATTTTACCTGATGCATCTACTAAATCTATAAACATTCCGCTGTTACGGTTAGCCATTACACGTCCTGCTACGTGGTAAAAATCTTCTGTTTCGGCACCTGTTTCAAGGTCTTTGTATTTGTCTTGTAAATCTTGTGCCATAATATCTTTATCATATCCGTACGGATAAGGGTTTAAACCGCGTTCTCTTAAGTTATTCATCTTTTGGATTCTAACTTCGCGGATTTGTTTTTTTGAAGAGTTTGTTTCTTGAGTTTTTTCCATTTGTTGAGTCATATTTCCAATCCTTCTTGTTACATTATAATTTGATACCACCATTGTAACACAAACTTCAAAAACTACGATATTATATAATGATTTATTTTGTACTATTTAATATACAATATGTCGAAAATTTTTTGATATATTCATTGCTATATTTTATTTTAATTTTAATACTGTTTTAAAGTAATCAGGGTTATCTTTAGCTTGTAATGCACATCCTGTTCCGCTTGCCCATCCTTTAGTATTTGTGCTACAGAAGTATGAGTATGGTCCTGCAAACATTGTGTTTGGTGCCCCCATTGGAACTACTTCATTATCTGTTAATTGAAATAAAAATAAGTCGATACCTGCTCTATTTGGCGGAGTAATATAACCGTTTAAATCTATCAAAAAGATTACACGTTGATCTGTGCTTTGAGGATTTTCTATAAATAACTGGCTTCCGTCAGCCAGAATAAATTGACCG
>CAMDYM010000095.1 GCA_945910425.1 uncultured Candidatus Melainabacteria bacterium
CAAACCTTGATTGGTTTGTAGCATGCCAGTTCCACCCTGAATTTAAATCACGTCCCGATAGACCGCACCCATTGTTTAAAGGTTTGATTGACGCCGCCGTAAGGAGGATAAAGTGAAAACTTTGGAACCCTTACTGTACAATGCTTTAAAGACGGGGGAGGGTAGAAACCCGCTCAGCATAAGCAATGCAGGGTATTTTATATTTTTTACTTTCTTTATTATATATACAATAATCGGCATAATTGTAATTTACCCCGGCGATGCTGTATATGAATATTTTGATTTTATTTACGGGATAGATTGCCCGAGAATTTTTGATTTTTTAACGGCATTAGATACACACAGTTATAATATTCATACTCTATTCCCCATACAATTTCAACCCGTAACATTTTTAATTAACAGCATAGTAAATAACATGAGAATATCTGTTATTGTATTACAAGCTGTTTTAGCAAGCTCTATAAACAGCATATTATTTTTGTTTTTAAAAAACATAGTAAAAAAAGATATAAAAATATCATTACTTTTAACCGCAATTTACGGATTTAGTTTTGCAATGATACTTTTTACGGGAGTTCCTGAATCTTATATATATTCAGCATTCTTTTTTACATGTTTAATATATTATATTCTATACTTAATAAATCCCAAAACAAAAAGCTTATCCTCAGCTAACATTTTTATATTAACATTCCTTGGAGTTTCTGTTGCCGGAATTAGCACTTCAAATTTTGTAGGTTTTATTTTCGGAATATTATTTTTAATCAATAAAATTTACCCAAAACAGTTTAAAACACAATTAAAAACTTTTTTAAAATTTACGGCAATATTCATAATACTCTCGGTAATAATAAGCAGCTTTGAAAGAGTTGCATACCCCAAAAGCACTGCCTTATTAGGGTCAATAGGAACAGTATTTTCAGGACACGCAGGACAAACTAAATACTTAAACTTTGACTTTGGTATAAAAAATATATTTAATACTATTGCTCAAACCTATATATACCCAATAATTGCACTACCCTACCATTTAACAAAATACAAGGTTGTTTTTTATAATTATGAAATATTAAAATCAAGTAAGCTGCTTCAATTTCATTTTGCACCTGAAAACAATATTTTTACTATAGTTTTATCATCAATATTCTATTTAATTCCGATTGGATTATACATTAAAAATTTCAAAAAACAAAAAGAAAATATTGTCTATATAAAATTTTTAGCAATATATATTCTAATAAACTTTTTTATGTCAGCAGTTTATGATTCAAAAGAATGCTTTATGTATTCACTCAATTCTTTATTTTCAGTATTTATGCTGCTTGGATGTATAATACCAAATAGCAATAAAATTTCGAAATTTTTATATCTGTTTTACTCCGGATTTTTAATATATCAAGCCTGCATAAACTGCCATTATCTTTTCAAATTTGCAAAATATCTAGGAATACATTCTCACAATTTATGCAACCGCGGAATATTATGGATATATTCAATAATTGCGGCAGCTATAATTGTCTTTATAATTTTTATACTAAAAAAACTTATTTCAAAAGACTTATTAAAATATTCAGAGAAAAATTTAGTCTTTTGGATTACTGTTTACCTGACATACATAATTTTATTCTCAATAATGCTTAGCCTAAAAAATTTAGGAGGAATATAATGCTCAAAAACATTCTTAAAACAATGAAAATTAACCATTATGTAAAAAATATTATTGTATTTGTACCATTGGTATTTTCAATGAATATATTAAATCTGAGCTTATTGCTTAAATCTGTTATAATATTCATATCTTTTTGCTTTATATCATCTGTCGTTTATATTCTGAACGACTTAGTTGATAAAGATACTGATAAATTACATCCGATAAAATGCAACAGACCGATTGCAAGCGGTAAAATTTCCGCAAAAACTGCAATATTTGTTTCGGTTATTCTATTTTTAATAAGTTCCGTATTAGCATTTTACACATCAATACTCAGTCTGCTTACAGTTCTTATTTATTTAATCCTAAACATCTTTTATTCGCTCAAACTTAAAAATATTGAACTTGTTGATGTTGTATGTATCGCGCTTGGGTTCATATTAAGAATCCTTGCAGGCTGTTTTGCAATATCAGTTATTCCTTCCCCGCTTGTTATTTTATTAACATTTTTCTTTTCAATGTTTTTTACATTTTCAAAACGCAAATTGGAACTACTATTAATAAAAACAAAAGGAGAATGCCGAAACTCAATTAAGGGCTACACCCCGGAAATGGTCAATCAATTCATATTATTAAATGCGATATTAACAATAGCATTTTATTTTACATATATGCTTGATGAAACAACAATACAAAGAGCAGGAACAGAATTTTTATACATATCGGTAATTCCGTTCTCTATGATTATTTTACGACTTTTATATCAGGTAAATAGCATACAAACAGCTGATGACCCGATTAACTTTATTTATAAAGATAAAATGACAAAAATTTTTATAGGTTTATATCTTTTAACACTGTTTATATTACTTACAATATATTAACGTCTTTTACCGCTTTCAAATCCGTATACAATTTTAACGTGCGGATTTCCAAATACTCCGCGTTCTTTTTTACGGAGCGGAAGTAAATTAATTTCACCTGTTAGGTCTAACGCATT
>CAMDYM010000096.1 GCA_945910425.1 uncultured Candidatus Melainabacteria bacterium
AGGTTTCTGTTGGTGATAAACTTTCAGGACGTCACGGTAACAAAGGTATCGTATCTCGTATCTTACCTAAAGAAGATATGCCGTTCTTACCTGACGGTACTCCTGTAGATATCGTATTGAACCCGCTGGGTGTTCCTTCTCGTATGAATGTTGGTCAAACTTACGAATTATTGTTAGGCTTGGCTGCATACTTGACAGGCGACCATTACGAAGCACCTTCATTTGATGAAATGTACGGTGAAAACCAATCAGAAATCGCAACAAAAGCTGAACTTTTAAGAGGTATTAAAGAATCAGGCTACGATTGGGTAGGCGAAGACGGTAAGGTAATGCTTATTGACGGTAGAACCGGTGAACCGTTTGACAGACCTGTAGCTGTAGGTTTAACTTACTTCTTGAAACTTGTCCACCTTGTTGATGATAAAATCCACGCTCGTTCAACAGGTCCTTACTCATTAGTAACTCAACAACCGTTGGGTGGTAAGGCTCAGTTCGGCGGACAAAGATTCGGTGAAATGGAAGTTTGGGCGTTAGAAGCTTACGGTGCTGCTTATACTCTTCAAGAAATGTTAACAATCAAATCAGATGATGTTAACGGACGTAACAGAGCTTATGAAGCAATTGTTAAGGGTGATAACATCCCAAGACCTGGTATTCCTGAATCATTCAAGGTACTTGTAAGAGAATTACAAAGTATCGGTTTAGATATAACAGTAGCGAAGAAAGACGGTCAGGAAGTAGACCTTATGACAGATATGGACGACTTACGTAAAGCTGCTCCAAAACGTACTCTGTCAGATGTCGATTCTGAGTTGTTGAATATCAACTTCTTTGAAACACCTACCACTTTTGGAGATTTATAAATTTTTGATACCCTCCCCTTGAGGGAGGGTGGAAATTTTAAATTTCCGGGAGGGGGAATTTCCCGGAAGTAAGATAAAACAAAAGGAGAACATTATAAATGTCAACAAGTATTGATTATTTTGATTATATACGAATAAGTATTGCCTCTCCGGAAAGAATACTTCAATGGTCGCACGGCGAAGTTACCAAACCGGAAACAATTAACTATCGTACATTAAAACCTGAACGCGACGGGTTATTCTGCGAAAGAATTTTCGGACCGACAAAGGACTGGGAATGCTATTGTGGTAAATATAAAAGAGTAAGACATAAAGGTATCATCTGTGAACGCTGCGGTGTTGAAGTTACTGATTCAAAAGTTCGTCGTCACAGAATGGGACACATCAAGTTAGCAGCTCCTGTTTCTCACATCTGGTTCTTGAAAGGTATCCCGTCATATCTTGGCTTACTTTTAGATATGACTTTGAAAGACCTTGAACAAGTTATCTATTTCAACAGCTATGTTGTAATCGATGGCGGCGACAGTGATTTCAAAAAACTTCAATTATTAACAGAAGAAGAATATGAAGATTATATGGCTGAAAACGAAGAATCAACTTTAAAAGTTGGTATCGGTGCAGAAGCTATCAAAGAACTTTTGTCAGAAGTTGATATTAAAACTTTAGCAGAAGAAATCAGAACAGAACTTGCAGGAAATGTTACTTCTGTTCAGAAAAAATCTAAATTAATTAAGAGATTAAGATTATTAGATTCTTTAATCTCATCAGATACAAATCCGACTTGGATGATTATGGACGTGTTACCTGTAACGCCTCCTGATTTAAGACCAATGGTACAATTAGACGGCGGACGTTTTGCAACATCAGACTTAAATGATTTATACAGACGTGTAATCAACAGAAACAACCGTTTACAAAGACTTTTGGAAATGGGCGCCCCTGAAATCATCGTAAGAAACGAAAAGAGAATGTTACAAGAAGCGGTAGATGCTTTGATTGATAATGGAAGACGCGGAAGAACAGTTGTCGGACCAAACAACAGAGCATTGAAATCATTATCTAACATTATTGAAGGTAAACAAGGTCGTTTCCGTCAAAACTTGTTAGGTAAACGTGTTGACTACTCAGGTCGTTCAGTAATCGTAGTTGGTCCATCATTACAATTGAACCAGTGCGGTTTGCCAAAAGAAATGGCAATTGAACTATTTAAACCGTTTGTTGTTAATAAACTTATCGAACGCGGATACGTTCAAAATATTAAATCAGCTAAGAAGAAAATCGAAAGATCTGAACACATTGTTTGGGATATATTGGAAGAGGTAATTGACGGACACCCTGTTATGTTAAACCGTGCTCCAACACTTCACAGACTTGGTATTCAGGCATTCGAACCGAAATTGGTAGAAGGTCGTGCAATTCAGCTTCACCCGTTAGCTTGTACAGCGTTCAACGCTGACTTTGATGGTGACCAAATGGCTGTTCACGTACCTCTTTCAATCGAAGCTCAAGCTGAAGCAAGAATGTTAATGTTAGCAACTAACAACCTGTTGGCTCCTGCTAACGGAAAACCTATTGTTACACCTTCTCAGGATATGGTTTTGGGTATGTATTACCTTACAACTGTTAAAGATCCTAACCAAGAAGTTAAAGGTTACTTCTATAACTTCCAAGATGCAATTTCAGCTCTTGAAGTCGGTGTAATCAAGCTTCACGATAAAATTATCGTAAGAGATGAAAAAGGTGAAAGATTAGAAACTACAGTTGGTAGAATCATTTTCAACGAAGA